>CAYZFV010000165.1:0-17385 GCA_964477765.1 uncultured Candidatus Kuenenia sp. | reverse complement strand
GGCCGGCAAGGCGGGTAAGCGGCTCTCCGTCGAGGTCGACATGGTGAAAATGGGCGACGACCTGCAATGGCAGCCGGTGCCGGAGGGTTACGACTCGGTCGTGGAAATCCTCGACCCTCAGGGCAAGCGAATCGCCATCAACGATGACTCACCGCTCAACCGCCAGGATCCGGTCCTCTCGCTCAAACTGCCTGCCGACGGCGATTATACGATTCGCTTGAGGCGGTCGATGTTCGTTCCGCACGACCGGGAGTATGCGATTCACATCGGCAGTTTCTCCCGTCCGCTGGCCGCCTATCCCGCCGGCGGGCCGGCCGGACAACCGCTGGAAGTTCAGTTGCTTGGCGACCCGCTGGGCACGGTATCGGAGACGGTTGCCGTGTCGCAGGAGGGGGGCACGTTTCCGCTGGCAGGCGAGGCGCCACTGCCGCTCTCGCTGCGGTCGAGCCCGTATCCCAACGTGCTGGAGGAGTCTGGTGAGGCGGAGACGAAGGTGCCGACCACGCCTATTGCAATCAACGGCATCCTGTCGCAACCGGACGAGACCGACCGGTTTCGGCTCACCGTGAGGAAAGGCACGCCGCTTCAGGTGCGAGTCTGGTCGAGCGGACTCGGGCTGCCGGTCGATCCGGTGATCAAGCTACGGCCGGTCGATGCCTCGGGATCGGTGGGTGCGGTTGAGCTCACCGGCGACGACGCCACGCTCGCCGATCGCGACATCTTCGGGGCCCAGGGTGACTTTCCCGAATTGTTTGACCCTTCGGTGATCTGGACGCCGAAGAACGACGGCGACTACGTGCTCGAGGTGACCGACTCTCGTGGTGCCGGGGGCCCGACCTTTGTGTACCGCGTCGAGATCGCTCCGCCGGTCAACACGCTCCACGTGGGGCTCCATCAGGAGGGATATTGGCCTGAGCGGCCGCGGAAGACCTCGCTCACGGTTCCGCGGGGCGGCCGCTGGACGGTGAGGCTTTCGCTCTATGCCGGACAGGGGAGCACCATCAAGGGGCCGTTCGATCTGGCTGTTGAAGGGTTGCCGGCGGGAGTGAAGATGCTTTCGCCTCGGCTGCCAGCGTTCCAGTCGGTCTGGCCGCTCACACTGGTCGGCGACACGGATGCCCCGCTGGCGGCGTCCTTTATTCGAGTCGAGGGTCGGCCGGCCGATGGCGGTGAGCCTTTCGCCACGGTCAATCAGCAAAACCTCCTGCGTGTGCGGTATTCGCACTTCCCTTGGCGGAGCATCCGGGTCGACCGTTTTGTGGCCGCGGTGAGCGAGCCTGCCGGGTTTGCGGTTGAACTCGCGACGCCTGCCCAGCCCTTGATGCGCGGGTCGGAACTCACGATCCCCGTGAAGATCGTGCGGCAGCCCGGGTTCGACGAGCCGCTCGAACTGCAGTGCGAGTTTGCGCCGCCAGGCGTCGGGACGCCTCCGGCTGAGCTTGTTCCGTCAGGGGAGACTCAGGCAAACCTCACGCTGGCGGCCGATGCCAACGCCAAACTCGGCTCGGCGCCGCTCTACGTGATGGCGACGACGACACAGCCGCGTGGCGGTGCTTCAGGGGGCGATACCGCCCGTGGTTCGGAGCGAGTGCGGGTCTCATCCGAGGTCATCACAATCGAGGTGGCCGAGCCCTTCATCTCGCTGTCGACCGAGCCGCAGAGTGTGCGGCGCGGTGAGCGGGTGGCGTATCGGTGGGCCGTGAAACAGATCCGGCCCTTTGAGGGGCAGGCGACCGTTCGCATGCTTGGCCTTCCGGTCGGGGTCATGGCGGTCGGCCCGGAGCCGAAGATCGACCAGAATTCAAAGGAAGTGGCCGTTGAACTTGAGGCCACCGACGATGCGTTGCTGGGTCTTGTGAGCGAACTCAAGTGCGATGTGCTGTTCACTGTGAATGGCGGTGAGACCCGGCTGCAGACAGGCTCCGGTCGGCTGAGGATCGATCCGAGGCTCAAAAAATAATGCGTTTGGAACAAGGAACAAGGTGACATCATGACCGCGAAACCGCTCGTGGCCCTCGTGGTTGCAGCCTCGACGTTCGTAGCGACCACAGTCGCTGCAGCTGAATCTGCGGACAGCAATCCCCCTTCCCACGGTCCGGACGTGCCGGGATTTCGTCGCGACGTCATGCCGGTTTTCTTTCGGGCCGGCTGCAACGCGGGCACCTGCCACGGCTCGGCCCGCGGCAAGGACGGTTACATGCTCTCGCTCTTTGGCTACGACGCGCCCGGTGACTACCGCCGAACCGTCGAGGAGATGCCGGGCCGTCGTGTCAACACGGCCATGCCCGCGGAAAGTCTCCTCCTGCTCAAGGCCACCGGCGCCGTGGCTCACACCGGTGGTAAGCGTTTCGAAAAAGACAGCGATCTCTACAAGACGGTTCTCGACTGGATTGCGGCGGGAACGCCGGACGATGTCGGCAGCGTGCCCGAAGTCACTGGGATCAGTCTCCCCAAATCGTCCGTTGTTTTCAGCCGCATCGGTCAGGAAGGCACGGCGCGCGTGAAGGCAACCTACTCCGATGGCTCAACGCGTGATGTGACTGCGCTCGCCCTTTTCGGCACCAACAATCCGAGCGTGGCCGAGATCGACGAGCACGGCCGGGTGACGGCCAAGGGGCCGGGTGACACGACCGTCTTCGCCCGGTTCAGCCGCTTTACAGTGGGTGCTGAAGTGATCGTGTTGCCGCTAGCTGAGGAGTTCACCTGGCCAAATCCGCCGTCAAATAACTTCATTGACGATCTTGTCTTCACTCGGCTTGAAAAGCTGCGAATCGCGCCGTCGAAGCTCTGCGATGACGAGACGTTTCTGCGCCGGGTCACGCTCGACCTTGCGGCCCGCGTGCCCACTCCCGAGGAATATGCTGCGTTCATGGGAGACACGTCGGCTGACAAGCGAGCGAAGAAGATCGATGCGTTGCTCGCCAGCGACGAGTTCACCGACTACATGACAGCCTTGTGGGGCGAACTGTGCCGTGTTTCGAGCATCGACTATACGGGCCGCGGTGACTCCCATAAGCCGGCCAATGCGTTCATCGCATGGCTTCGGGACCAGATTGCGGCGGATCGGCCGTTCGACGAGGTCGTGGCGGACATGGCGACTGCGGTTGGCAGCACCAATGTCGATGGACAGACGGGCCTCTACACCATGCTCATCAAGGATTACAAGCTCAACCCGAAGGTGTTTGCGGCCGACTTTTCTCAAATCTTTCTGGGTGTGCGGATGCAGTGTGCGGAGTGCCACAACCATCCCTTCGACCGATGGACGATGGACGACTACTACGGCCTGGTGAGCTTCTTCGCGTGCGTCAAGCGGAAGCCCGGCAGCGACGGCCGCGATCGGCGAGTGATTTACGATCCCTCAGCGCCGCCGGCAAAGCACATGGTTGATGGCCGGCCCGTGCCGGCGAAGCTGCTTGGTGCGGTCGAGCCGGTCGATGGCGACGGGGACCCGCGACGGGTGCTGGCAGCCTGGATCAGGGAGCCGTCCAATGACCTCTTCAACCGCAACATCGTGAACCGGCTCTGGGCCCATCTTCTGGGTGTCGGCATCGTCGATCCGGTCGATGACTTCCGGGCCACGAATCCGCCGTCTAACGGTCCGCTGCTCGATGCTCTCGCCGCCCGCTTCGTGGAACACGGCCGGAAGCTACGGCCGATCGTCCGGGACATCTGCAACTCGCGGGTCTACCAGCTTTCGGTCGAGCCGACGCCATCCAACGCCGCCGACCTGCGACAGTTTTCGCATGCCCGGGTGCGGCGGTTGCGGGCGGACGTATTGCTCGATTCGATCGTCGCTGTCACGGGGGTGCCCCGCTCTCTGCCCCGCTGGCCGACGGGAACGAAAGCGATCAACTACATCAATCGCACGCCGAACTCCTCCAGCGGTGACTTCGTCCTCGACACATTTGGGCAGTCGGCCCGGAATTCTGTTTGTGCGTGCGACACCCGAACCGATCCCTCGCTCTCGCAGGTGATGCATCTGCTCGTGGGCGACACGGCCGGGCCCCGGGTGCATACGGCCGCCAAGGGGGGCGTACTGAAGAAGATTCTTGAAGATCACTCCACGCCCGAGGGCGTGATCGAGGCGATTTTCATCCGCTTGCTTTCCCGTCGGCCCACGGGGAACGAGATGGAGGCGATGCTGCGGCTCGTGGCGGAGAACAAAGCGCCCGTCGTCTACGAGGATATTTTTGCCGGGCTGCTCGCGTCAAACGAGTTCCTGTTCAACCATTGATCGAAAGCAATGAGCGGACGAACGACGATTCCAAAGCAAAGATTTCGAACTCACTGTGGAATCCCGGTAGCCATTGGGCCGGCCCCCCCAAGGTTCGGTTATTCTCCGTAGAGACTTCATGGGCAGTGACTTCGACAGGGAAAGACAATGACACATTGTTCCCGCCGGCGTTTTCTCCTGGCTTCCGGCACCACAGGCTCGCTGCTGTTGGTAGGCACCCGAAGCACGCGGGCGATTGCCGGGGCGAATGACCGCGTCCGCATCGCCGTCCTCGGCGTGAACGGTCGGGGCCGCAATCATCTCACCGGCTTCGGTGCCATCCCTGGCGTCGAGATCGCCGCCGTCGTCGACCCCGATCAGGCGGTGCTCGATCGCACGCTCGCCGAACTGGCGAAGAAGGCGGGCGATGCGCCCCTTGCGACCAAGGGAGAGCGGGATTTTCGGCGGGTGCTCGACGACAAGACCATCGACGCGATCTCGATCGCGACCCCCAACCACTGGCACTCGCTGATGACGATCCTCGGCGCCCAGGCGGGCAAGCACGTCTACGTGGAGAAGCCGCTCTCTCATGACGTGGCCGAGGGAAGAATCGCCGTCGAGGCTCAGAAGAAATATGGTGTCGTGGTGCAGCACGGCACGCAGCGGCGCAGCAACGCCGGCATCGCGGGGCTGCACGAGGCCCTCAAGAACGGCACGCTCCCGCGGCTCAGAATCTCATACGGCTACTGCTGCAAGCCCCGCGGCAGCATCGGTATCAAGCCTGATGGTGCCCCGCCTGCCAGCCTCGACTGGAATCTCTGGAAGGGGCCGGCCGTCATCGACCACTACAACCCGAACCTCGTCCACTACAACTGGCACTGGTTTTGGAAGACCGGCAACGGCGATTTGAACAATCAGGGAACCCACCAGCTCGACGTCGCCCGGTGGGCGATCGACGACGACCAGACGCATCCCGTGCGGGCGGTGGCGATCGGCGGCCGGTTCCTCTGGAAGGATCAGGGCGAGACGCCCAACACCATGTTTGCGATGGCCGAGTATCCCAACGGTCAGATCGTGCTCTTCAACGTCCGAAACGTGAATTACGAAGGGTATCAGCGGCAGGTGTTCAACGAATACTACCTCGAGGACGGCAGCGTGATCACGGGCGAAGGCACCTACTCGATCCGCCGCCCCGGCAGCGCCGAGGCCGAGCCGTTGAAACTGCCTCCAGGAAAGGTGACTCCCGGTGGTGAATGGCAGAGCTTCATCACCGCGGTGCGGGCCGGTGATCCACGGCTCGCCAACGGCAACGTGCTCGACGCGCATCACGGTTCCGTACTCGGCCACCTGATGAACAACTCCTACCGGCTCGGTTCGGACGTGCCCTTCAGCGCTCGGGCGGCCCGGTTCGGCGACCGCAGAGACATCGCCGAGCACTTCGAGAAACTGCACGCGATCATGCGGGACGGCGTCGGCATCCCCGAAGATGGCTCGACCTACCGGCTCGGCCCGACGCTCACGTTCGACCCGGCGACCGAGCGGCATACGGGCGAGCATGCCGAAGCCGCCAACGCGCTCCTCGAAGACCTGAAAAACAAAGGCTTCGAACTTCCAACGCTCGCCAACGTGTGAGCCGCATTGCCCTCCCAAATCCGAGGAATCCCTGATGCCACCCGAGAAGTCACCGGCCAATCGTAGGCGTTTTCTCGCGGCATCTGCCGCGGTGTCGACAGCGATGGTGACCGCAAGACTTCCCGCCTTTGCGGCTGCCGCACCTTCGCGACAGCCTCTGCAACTTGGTCTCGTGACTTACCAATGGGGCAAGGACATGCCGCTGGCCGACCTGCTCGACGTTTGTGAGCGGACCGGGTTTGGCGGGGTCGAACTCCGCAGCACGCACGCCCACGGCGTGGAGCCGGGCCTGAGCGGTGACCGGCTGGCGGAGGCGAAGCGACGGCTTGCGGATAGCCCGGTGAAACTCGCGGGCCTCGGAAGCGCCTGCGAGTATCACTCGCCCGATCCGGCGGTCGTCCTAAAAAACATTGACGAGACGAAGGCCTTCATCGATCTCTGCGCGGAGCTCGGCGGCAGTGGCGTGAAGGTGCGGCCGAACGCATTGCCTGCGGAGGTGCCGGTCGAGAAGACCTTGGAAAAGATCGGTAACGCACTCCGCGTCGTCGGCGAGTATGCGGCCCAGGCCGGTCAGCAGATCCGCCTCGAGGTCCACGGCGCCGGCACGAAGGAGATTCCGCACATGCGGCGGATCATGGAGGTGGCAAATCATCCGCAGGTGGTCGTCTGCTGGAACTGCAATCCGTCCGACCTCGCGGGGCCCGGCTTCGAGGCGAACTTCGAGATGCTGGCTCCATGGATGGGCACGGTGCATATCCATGACCTCCGACCGGGCAAGATCGACTATCCGTGGGAGCAACTCTTCGCGAAGTTGAAGACCTGCACCGCTGCTGGCTTCACCGGCTGGTGCCTGCTCGAAGACGGAGCGATCCCCGCCGTCATCCCGGCGGCGATGGAGGAAAACCGCCGCGAGTTCGATCGTCTGGCATCGTGAGCAACATTGTGAGCCCTCATGATCTGGCATGGCATGAGGTGTCGTCTTTTCATTGCCATCACAAAGACCGCCAAGTCACCAATGAAGCCCTGCTCCCGTCGATTGTTCATTCATGCGGTCACCGCCGTCGGCGGCGTGATGACCCGGCGGCGGTTGGCGTTCGCAAGTGAAGCCGGGGCAGACGGCCCCGGCATCGGTGTGATCGGCATCCGCTATCAGGGCGCGGTAATCGCCGCGCTCGCCAAGGCCCACGGTCGCCTGGTCGGAATCGCCGAGCCCGAGCGGGCCCACTACACCTTCCGCTGGTGGCAGGCCTACTCGGGCGGCAAACTCACCGACTGGGGCGCCCACCACATCGACATCGCCCGCTGGGCGATTGGCTCGGAGCCGGTGGAGATCGAGGGGCGGGCCCGCTATCCCGATACCCCCGGCGGGTATGACGTGCCGGCCGAATTTTCGGTGCGGTATCGGTTTGCCAATGGCGTGGAACTCAACGTGGCCGACCAGGGCCGCAATGGCATCCTGTTTACCGGCAGCGAGGGGCGGATGTTCGTCAACCGTGGCGCGGTGGCGGGCAAGCCGGTGGAAGAGTTACGCGACCGGCCGCTGCCGCGGGAGGCCTTCACGCTCTACGACTTCGACAATCGCTCACGCCCCGAGCGGACGGGAAAGATCGAGGCGATCGTGAACCACATGGGCAACTTCTTGGACTGCGTGGCTGCCCGGCGGCAGCCGATCGCCGACGTGGAGGCGGGGCACCGCAGCGTGTCGGCCTGCCATCTCGGAAACATTTCCTGCCGGCTCGGCCGAAAGCTCACCTGGGATCCGGCCGCCGAGCGGTTCGTGGGCGACACCGAAGCCGACGCCATGCTTTCCCGCCCGCAGCGACCGGGCTTCGAAGCGAAGGCCTGAACGTAGAAAGGTGCAACAACAACATCAGCGCTCGGAAAATCCAACTACGTCGGCATCAATGACTCCGGGAACGGGGTGAAAAAACACTTCAGGGGGTTGAGTTCACGCCCGATCTCGACCGCGGCCATGATGGGCCCACCGTCGTGATACGGGTGACCGACGGCCACTTTTCGTCTCGCAACGAATCGGCTGGCCTGTCTGTGGAGCCGTATCGTGTCAGGGTTACGCTGGTGGCTGAAAAACCCAGTGATGCCTTGGAGGGTGAGACAATCCCCTCCGTCTACCAGTTCCCCTTCACCTATTCCTCGGAACCTCCCGATTCCGAACTCATTTTCGACCTGCAGGATTCACAGCACCGGTAGCCTGGAATAATAGGGGCCACCGTCAAAGCTTGGGCAGCGTGGCCGAGAAGCTCGCGCAGCCTGTCTCGATTCGGTGACACGATTCGGTGGCCCGGACTTTTCCTGCGAAAAAGGCCGCTGGCAGCCATGCGATTGAGTGTGTAGAATACTGTGTAAGGAGCAACACATGGCGACGAATCTCGCACTCGATCCTGATCTTCTGGACCGTGCCTTTCGGATCAGTGGGGAACCCACCAAGAAGGCCGCCGTCACCCGCGCACTCCGGGAGTTCATCGCGCGGCGTGAGCAGCGTCGCGTCGCCGAGCTCTTCGGCAAGCTGGAGTGGGATGCATCGTTCGACTACAAGGCCGAGCGGACTCGCGAGCGATGAGCATGCTCGTCGACACGAGTGTCTGGTCGCTGGCCTTCAGGCGAGATGCCAAACAGACGTCTGCAGAAGTTGAGGCACTCCATGCCGCCCTCGTCGGTGCGGATCAGGTCTTCACGACCGGCCTCATCCTCCAGGAACTGTTGCAGGGGTTCACGGGCCCGCGGTCCCGGGACCAGCTGCTCGAGCGGATGTCGGCCCTCGCCTTCCTCCAACCGGACAGGCAGGACCACGTTGAGGCCGCGGACGTGCGAAACGCCTGCCGCCGCCGCGGGGTGCAGATTGGAACCATCGACGCCCTGCTGATCCAACTGTGCCGGAGGCACGACGTTGCACTGCTCTCGTCCGACCACGACTTCCGCGCGGCGTCGAAGCACGTCGCCTTCAAGATCTGGGGCGCTCGGTGATGCCGGATTCCTACTTTAAACTCGTCAGAAGGTTTCCGCTCACACACATTCGCAATCGCAGGCACTTGGGGCAGGCACTGGAGCTTGTGGATGAACTGCTCCAGCAGCGCCTTGACCGCGGGGCCCATGAGTACCTTGATGCATTGAGCGATCTCATTGCGAGCTTTGAGGACGAACATGCGGCGATCCCCGATGCCTCGGAGGCGGATGTGCTGCGTGTACTCTGGCAGTCGAGTGGGCTCACCCAAACGGAGCTTGCCAAGGCCGTCGGGATTTCGCAGTCCACACTTTCGGCTGTCCTCAGTGGCGGTCGCGAATTGACCAAAGGCCACATGCTCGCCCTGGCAAAGTTCTTCAACCTTGCGCCGGCCGTGTTTTTTCGGTCCTGAACGCGGAAAGGTGCCAGCCATGTGGCTGCCATCTCTCTGGTCTTTCTTGCCCTGGCGGCGGGCTTCGAGGTGCGGGCGGGCTGAGCCCGCGTTGGCCGCTCCGAACGGCATGATTCCTCAGACCCGAGTGCCTGATTGTTGACGCGAAAAAACTCGTGAGCATATTCGTAAATACGTTAAATTACTCATGCAGTTTCTTGGGCCTTTCTCGAACGTTTTGACTCGATAGTTCACGACTGTCGCGCGATCGATCATGCCGGCTGTCGAAGAAGACCTCCAAGAGAAGATGGTCTTCGTTGGCGGACCGCGGCAGGTGGGGAAGACTACCCTGAGCCTGACTTTCCTCGGCCCTGCCGCCACTGCGACCTCGCGGTCATACCTCACCTGGGATTCCCTGGAGGATCGCGAAGGCATTCTGGCCGGCCGGCTGCCGACGGGCACGGCGTGGCGCGGCGGCAAGTCGCTCGTGGTTCTCGACGAACTTCACAAGTTCGCCGGTTGGCGAAACCTCGTCAAAGGCTGGTTCGACAAGCACCGAGCCACGCTCGCGGTCCTCGTCACCGGTTCCGCCCGCTTGGACTACTACCGCAAAGGCGGCGACTCGCTCGTGGGCCGGTTTCACTATCATCGCCTCCATCCGCTCTCACTCCCCGAGGCCGATTGCAGCGTCGATGATCTGCTGCGCTTCGGGGGTTTCCCAGAGCCGTTTCTCAAAGGACAGGAGTGGTTTCACCGCCGCTGGCTTCGGGAAGTCTCCGCGCGGATTCTGCACGACGACCTTCGCGATCTGGAGCGAGTACGGGAGGTCACGCAGCTCGAACTGCTCTTGCATCATCTGCCCTCCTGTGTCGGATCACCGCTTTCGGTCAATTCGCTTGGAAAGCTGCTGCAGGTGGCGCATGCCAGCATCGAACGCTGGCTCACGATGTTCGAGCGACTCTATCTTGTGTATCGCATCCAACCGTTCGGCTCCCGACGCATTCGTGCCGTCAGGAAGGAAAAAAAGCTGTATTTCTGGGATTGGTCACGGGTTCCCGAACATGGCACACGATTCGAGAATCTCGTGGCGAGCCACCTCCTGAAGTACTGTCATGCCGTCGAAGACACCCAGGGGCATGCGATGGAGTTGCGCTTCATTCGCGACACCGACAAGCGGGAGGTCGATTTCGTCGTCCTCCGTGACGGCCGGCCCGAGTTCGCCGTCGAATGCAAGTCGGGCGACCGCCGGCCTGCCCCCGCCTGCCGCTACTTCAGGGAACGGACGACGATTCCAGAGTTCTACCAGGTGCATCTCGGCACGCGGGATTACGGAGACCAGCGATCCGGCACACGGGTGCTACCGTTCGCCCAGTTCTGCAAGGAGCGTGGCTTGCCGTGAGCGACTTCGGCGCGACGAGTTCGTCAGGCAGGTAGCCGTGCACCACCTGGTTGCGGAGAAGTCCCGCAGAGAAATCCAGGTCGTCAGGCCGCCGACGCGAAGACGAGTTTGAGCGTGCCCGCAGTTTGCCGTGAAAATCGGTGAGGAGCGGTTCAACGGTCATGCAATCTTCGCCCTGCTGAGCGACCGCAGGAACGCCGCCTCGGCGGCAGACTGAATCAAAGCGTCGGTGGTCGGCAGAGGGCCCGCTTCTGGATTCGCAGCGTGGCTCGTCATCCTAACCGCCCGCATTGGTGCCAGCGAGGGAAGTGATCTTCCCTCAACGATATACCCTGTCGTGAAACCTCATCGTGCCCTCACACCATTTCTTCGCACGGGTCCACCCGACCGTCGTGGAGGTCGGCGACTTTCCAGGGAGGAACGCCGAGGCGTCGTTGCACAGGCACGGCGGGCCAGCCATACCAGTGGCGGAAGGCGTGGTATCCCGGGGAATCTGGCAGCGGGAAGCGATCGAAGATGTCTCGCCAGCCGGCGAACGTTGTCCAGTCGGCTTCTTCCGGGAAAACCCCGAAATCGAACGCGGCGCAGATGCGGTGCAGATAATCCGCCCGTTCCTCCGGGCTCGAAAGCACGTCAGGTGGGTCGATATCGGGATAGACGGATCGGTCGATGATCATGAGGCAGCCGAGGCGAAGACACGGTGATACCAATCACGAACACGCGTGGCCTGTTCCCGAGCATCCTCGTTCGCGATCGTCTCGAGCGGCCGCGTCGTCTCGATCATAGCAAGGCGAGCAATGATTTTCTGCTTCGCCTCGGCAACCGAGATCCCCGGGTTTTTGTTGGTGAAACAGTCCCAGCAGTCAGTCATGGTCATCACCTCGCGCGTGCAGATCTGATAGATGTCAAGGAAGTCACGCGGTGCACCTCGTTGAACAAGCGCCGTCATCTTTGAGGCGATATTGTCGCGCAGGGTTTCGATGCAGACGGGCTGCCACACGGAAGGAATGGCGGCGTCAAGCGACAGGGTGCGTCGGCTGATTTGAAAAGAGAACTGCTTCCTGTTGTCTCGCACAAGTTCCAGGCTCTCGGTCTCACCCCATGAACGGCGGCGATAGTCGAGGCCATGTCGCGATGCGAGCGCCCGCATGGCGGCCTCGAGAAACGCCAGCACATCAGCCCGGGGTTCGGCCCGCCACCAGGCGTCAAGGTCTACCGTCGTGCGATACTCCAGGTAATGACTGAGCGCGACGCCGCCTCCAATCACGATCTCTGCGGCCTGCGAATGTCCGACGAGGCTTTCCAGCAATTCGCGAGAGAGCGGATGAAGGTTCTCTGGGGGTTTGGGCTGCGGCGACGACATCCGAGTCATTTTTGGTCCGTTGCCATGGAATGACAACCCTGCTGAGCGGCCGCAGGAACGCCTTCTCAGCGGGGAATAGATTTTCTTGGTCGAGCACAACCACGTCGATTCGGTCTATACACCGAGAGAAACACCCTTCGCTTACTTGCCTCGCGGGCTCAAGCCTCGGAGTGGTGGCCGAGCTCAACCAACGGGCAGGGAAACCGGCTGGTTTTCGTGGCCGGAATGGTCGAAAATCGTCGGTTCGATGTCCAAAATCGGCTCGTTGCTCGGGTGTTTCGTAGGAGTCGAGTTGCACTTGTCTGTCCTCGAAAGGAGCGGGTCCGTGTCATTTTCTTCAGCCGTCGGCAGTCATCAGGTTTTTCGCCGTGCCCTGCCGTCATGTTCGGCCGCCTCGTGGATCGCCTGTTGTGTCATCTCGCTCTGGAGCGGCCGGCTGGCCACGGCTGCCGACGAGAAGCCGATCACCTACGAAGATCACGTGGCGGCGATCCTCAAGAAAAACTGCGCCACCTGCCACGGCGATGGCAAGCAGGAGGGCGGCCTCAATCTCGCCAACTATGCGGGCGTCATGAAGGGCGCGGGCGGCGGAGAGATCGTGATCGCGGGCCGGTCGGGCGGCAGCCGGCTCATCGAGGTGATCACGGCCCCCGATGATGGCGAGCGGATGCCGCCGGAGGGCGATCGCGTGCCCGCCGATCAAGTGGCGCTCATCGCCAAATGGATCGACACGGGCCTGCGGGAAAACGCCGGCAGCAGTGTCGCCGCGATGCGGACGCTCGGCTTCAAGCCGGCGGCTCCCTCCACCGATGACGGCCCCGGCGCCGTGCCGGTGAAACTCGCCTCGATCGAACGGCCTCAGACCGTCCGCCCCTTCCCGGTGCTCGCCCTGGCGGCCAGCCCGCGGGCGCCGGTGGCGGCTGTGGCTTCCTATGGCGCCATCGATCTTTACGGTTCGCTTGACCAGCAATACGGCGCCCTTCACTTCCCCGAAGGCGAGCCGCTCGTGCTCGCGTTCAGCCGCTCCGGCCGGCTGCTCCTCGCCGCCGGCGGCAAGCCGGTGCAGAGCGGCACCGTCGTGCTCTTCGATGTGGCCTCTGGGAAACGTCTGGCGAGCGTGGCCGACGAGCCCGACGCGATCATCGCCGCTGATATCTCGCCCGACGAAAAGCTCGTGGCGATCGGCTGCACGAGCCGCAAAGTGAAGCTCTTTTCGACCGAAGACGGCAGCCTCAAGGCCACGATCGATAAGCACACCGACTGGGTGACCGCCGTCGCCTTCTCGCCCGACGGAAAATATCTGGCCACGGGCGACCGGATCGGCAACATCCATCTCTGGGACGGAGCGACCGGCGGCGTCATCCTGCCGCTTGCCGAACACAAGCAGTCGGTGCGGGCGCTGTCGTGGCGGAGTGATTCGGGTGTGGTCGCGTCCTGTGGTGAAGACGGCAAGGTCGTGTGGTGGGACGTGAAGGACGGCTGGCCGCTGATGAACAAGCCGAATGCCCACGGCGGCGGTGTGCTCGACTGCCGGTTTGGCCCGCAGGGCGAACTGGCCACCTGCGGCCGCGACGGCCTTGTGAAGGTCTGGTCGGCCGAAGGGAAGGAGACGAAGAAGTTTTCCGTCATCGACGACACGCCGGCCGACAACCAGCCACCGGCGGGCGTCAAACTTCTGCCGACGCGGGTGGCGGTGTCGGGGGACGGGTCGACCGTGCTCGCGGGCGACTCGGCCGGCCGGCTCCACGCGTGGCCGGCGAAGTGAGCAAGCATGAGTCGACCGCACCCGAGGACCGTCTCTGAATGTCTTCCCAGAAGGGGTTTTCTGACTGAGGCGGCTGGTCTTGCTGCCGGCGCGGTGATGGCTCTGAAGATGCCGACCCCCGGGGTGTATGCGGCGGATGTGGCCCGCGGGCCGATCATCGACACGCATGTGCATTTGTATGATCCGACGCGGCCCGACGGCGTGCCATGGCCCGGCCCGGGCGATGCCCTGCTCTATCGGCCCGTCTTGCCCGACGAGTGGGAGCGTCTCGTCAAACCGTTTGGCCCTGGGGGCGTGATCGTGGTCGAGGCGAGCCGCTGGGTGGAAGACAACCAGTGGCTGCTCGATCTGGCCGAGCGGCATGCCGCGACGTTGCGAGACGGCATGCTCGGCATCGTGGGGGTGGTCGGAAGTCTGCCGCTGGAGGACGACGCGTCGGCCGCGCTCATCGAGCGATTCGCCAAGCAGCGACGGTTTCGTGGGGTCCGTGTCAACGGCGACAATCTCCTCAAGGGTCTCGACGACAAGGGCTACGCGGCCCGCCTCGCCCGGCTTGCCGACCATGGCCTCGCGCTTGACGTGAACGGGGGCCGGGTATTCGACGCGGTCGATGCCGTGGCGGCCCGGTTTGCAGACCTCCGCATCGTGCTCAACCACATGGGCAACACGCCGATCACCGGCAACGGACCGCTGCCCGAGTGGCGGGCCGCCCTCGAGCGACTCGCGCGGCGGCCCGGCGTGTTTATGAAGGTGTCGGCGCTGGTCGAAAACGCCGCCCACTCGATGAAACGTGAGCGGGCCCCGGCCGATCCGGCGTTTTACGAGCCGTGGCTCGAGGCGGCCTGGCAGGCGTTTGGAAACGAGCGGCTGATGTTTGGCAGTAACTGGCCGGTGTCGGATCGCGGTGCGCCATTTGCCGAGATGTTCGCGATCACGGAGCCCTTCGTGAAGGCCCGCGGCCCGGAGGCCGAGCGGTGGTTTTACAGCGGCACCTCCCGCGCCGCCTACCGCTGGGAGTGAGCTGCGAGCACGGAGAATCAGTCCAGAGATGGCTTTTCCGCGCAACCCTAGTGCATCTCGACGGCGCAGGTGCCGAGGCCGCCGCGGTAGTAGTTGAACTGCACGTTGGGATGGTCGGCCAGCAGCGACATCGGCACGCTCGCATCGGCCAGGCCCTTCGAGATCATGAGGGCGGTGAGACGCTGGCCGAGCGGGTTGTCGTGGACACCGGCCTGCCAGATCGAGACTTTTTCCGCCTGCCAGGTCTGCACGGGCCCCACCGTGATCGCCTGCTGCGGCACAATCGTGATGTTGCCGCCGCCGCTGGTGCGGGCATTTTGCGCGAGCGTGACCGGGTGGAGATCGACGACCCGCGTGGAAAGCGCGCGATACTCGGCCGGCGACGGCGGCGCGTCTTGGTAGTTGCCTTCCCGCCGCAGCGGATCGTTAAACGCCCAGTGCTTGATGTCGCCCTGCCCTCCCTGCATCACCGCGCAGCGGGCCGTCTGCCAGCTCGCGATGTAGGCCGCCGTGTCGGCCTTCGGGAAATGAAGGTTCGCCTCCGGCATCTTCAGCTCGGGGCGGATGCGATCGAAGCACAGCTCACGGTCGGCCCGCTCGAATGACAGCGGATGCGTGACGGGCACCTCGCGGCCGTTTTCATACCACTCGTCCATGCCCCAGAAGTGGGCGTGTCGCAGGTCGAGGTCGAGTTCGTTGACGAGCCGGGCCACGAGCGGCAGCTGCTCCGTCGGCCCGATCGGCCCGCAGATGCCGACCGGATCGTCGGCCGTGGCCTGCTTCCAGGCGGTGATGTATTCGAGCGCCTCGGCCAGATAAAAGTCTTCGAGCGTGTCGTAGAAGACGATGCGAAAGCCGGGCCGCGCGAGGGCGGCGAGATCGCGTTCGGAAAGCGCCGCCGCATCGCGAATGATCTCGGGGTCGAGGGTCGTGTAGTCCCACCAGTCGGGAGCGATGCGACTCAGGCGTCGGGGCATGGCAGTACAAGCTCCGGGGCGAACGATTTTCAAAACCCCGTTGTCGCACCTTCCGTCACCGCCGTGAAGCGGGCAACTCTTTCAATTCTTGAGGTCGCGCTTTCGGAATAGCGTAGCGTCTATGCCGGCCTAAACGTGACCTGCGCCGGCAACGCCGCGGCCAACGGATCGTCATCGGTCGCCGCAAGGCCGAGGTGGAGATGCCGTCGCCAGCCCTCGGCGTACTCAAACCGCCCCGACATGCGCCCCACCGTGCGGGCCGCCTCATCGCCCGCGTCGAGGTAGCTATCCATGCCCTGCGTGGCGTCAAGCCACTCCTTCTGGCTGGCATGGGCGGCGAGCGCCTGCCGCTTTACCGCCTGCACGGCGCTCGTATCGACAAAGAGATCGGGCACAACCGGCCGCCGCAGGCCGTCGCAGAGGCCGTGCGGCATCGCGTGATACACGGCGACGTCGCCTGCGATCGGCGCGACGGGCGGATCGGTCGTGAAATTGGGCATACCACGGGCGAAGGCGGCGGTGACGGCCAGCCGGGCCGTGTTCATGTGGTCTTCCATGTAGTCTTCCGGCGAGTGCGTGAGCACGATCTGCGGCTGCACCTGCCGCACGATGGCGGCAAGCCGCCGCAGCAGTCGCTCCTCGTAGAAGATGCAGAGATCTGACGCGAGGCTCTCGTGAAACGCAGCCCCGAGGATCGCCGCCGCCGCCCTGCCCTCTTGCGCCCGGATCGCCCGCGTCTCGTCCGCGCTCGTCGTCATGCTGCCGCAGTCGCCGCCGGAGAGGTTGAGATAATGGAGCCGCCAGCCCGCCTCCCGCAGATGCAGCAACGTGCCCGCCGCGACAAACTCGATGTCGTCGGGGTGGGCGAAAATGGCGAGCACGGCGGGGGCTGGCATGTGGCTAGGGCTCCGAGGTCGGAAGGGAGGTTCCCCGCCCACGGCTGGCGGCCCGCAGGGCGGCCGGTGGCATGCCGAAGTGGCGGCGAAAGAGCGTGGTCATGTAGGCGACCGAGCTGAGCCCGGCCCGTGGTGCGATGGTCTTCATGGGCAGATCGGTCGTGGTCACGAGCCGCCGCGCCTCCTCGAGGCGGACATGCAGAATGTCTTCGTGGATGCTGCGGCCGACGGCCCGCCGAAACCGCTCCTCGAGCTGCCAGCGGGAGAGCCCCGACTCTTTCACGAGTTCGGCGATGCCCAGGCCGCGCGTGACCCGTTCGCGAATGCTGCGGATCGCGGCGGCCACCTCGGGATCGTCTACCGCGAGCGTGTCGGTGGATCGCCGGGCCACCACGCCGACCGGCGGCACGACCAGCCGCGATGGCTCGGCAGCTTTTTTCGCCGACCGTGGCCCGGTTCGCTCGGGCTGCAAAAGCCCGTCGAGCAGCCGCGCCGCCTCGTATCCCACGCGACGCGCCGCCTGGGCGACGCTCGAGAGCGGCGGATCGGACAGTTCACAAACAAACTCATCGTCATCGACCCCGATCACGGCCACATCGTGTGGCACCCGGAGTCCGAGCCCGCGGCAGGCTTCCAGCACGTGCCGCGCCCGCACGTCGTCGCAGGCCATGATGCCGATCGGCTTGGCCAGGCTGGAAAGCCACGCTTCGAGTTCAACCTGCAACTGCGTCCAGTGGGTCGCGTCATGTTCCGCGATGAGCGACCCGCAT
>CAYZFV010000164.1:0-6193 GCA_964477765.1 uncultured Candidatus Kuenenia sp. | reverse complement strand
GCCGCCGTTTTCGACCGCCGTCAACAAGCGGCCCGGGTGAATTGCAGACATGCCAAACCTCACGTGAATCAGGTCCCACTCGCTCGTGGCGACCATGGCCGTGAGTCTAGCAACGACAGGAGAGGGCCTTTCACGCTGCTGCCGGGGGTAGTGAGTCTAAAGCCGCTTCATGAGAAGGCTCGCAACGGCCACCGCCGGCATGACCCAGACCGTGGCCAGCCGCCACCGCCGCGGGATGTTGCCGATCGACGCCAGCCACACAAGCCCGATCGCCACCGTGACGTCGAGCACCCACTGGAATGGCACCCAGCCCGAGTCACCGTTGACCCAGTCGACAAGCGGCGCCACGGCCATTCGCACGGGATCGTCCGCCGGCACGCCGATGAAGCAAGCCGCAAACACCCGCAGGCCGAAGGCGGCAAACGGAATCAGCCCCGCGATCAGTTCCACCCGGCGGGAAAGCTTCGGCAGCGGTGCCGCCCAGATGGCGGTCCACAGTGTCGTGAAGAAGAGGAGCCGAAAAGTCTCCATAACGTTCGTTCCGCATTGAGTGGCTACGTGTGATACTCTGTCACCCCAGCACCCAGCACACAATGGTGCTGGAATCCGACCATAGAAAACGAAGGGCCACCACGCCATGAAAGACCCGACCGTTCGCGGTGTCGTCCACCTGATCGAGGAAACCAAAACCTTCGGACAGAAGGGCTTTCGCAAGCGGCTGGTGGTCCTTGAGCAGTCCAAGGGCACGTTCACCAACTTCATCCCCGTTGAATTCGTGAAGGACGGCTGCGACGCCGTGGATGACCTGGCCGTGGGCGATGAAATCGAGGTGACCTACCGTCTGAGCGGCCGCCGCTGGCAGCGGGACGAGGCCAGCGAAGTGAAATTTTTCCTGAGTGCCGAGGGGCTTTCATTTGAACGCTTATCCGGAAGCGGGCGGCCCAAGAGCGGCTCGGATGACGCTGCCGATCCCAACGACGCCTTCGCCGAGGCCGCTGACGACGACGTGCCCTTTTGAGCCGGCACGGAAAAACAGCAACGCGGCCTTTGTGACCCGGCATGAGTCTTCCAAGTGACGAATTCTATCGGCTCGAGGGATTGATTTACCGCCCTGTATCGACCCGGCCCGACTGGCTGAAGGCATGGCGCAACGAGGCCCAGTATCTTCTCTCACTCGCCCGCCGCGCCGACGCCGATGGCGACGAGGAACGTCTCGAAGAACTTGAAGATGAGGCCCGCGAGATGGCCGATGTCGTCGAGGCCCGGCTCCGCCACGAAGGGTTGATGTAGTCTCCGCAGCCTCCGGCTCGATCGCGTATGGGAAGAAGCGTCGTACTCGCCGGGGCCGCCCGCTGCCCGCACTGCAGCCTGCCGCCGCGGTGGTGCACCTGCGATGCGTTGCCAGCCATCGAGACGCACCTCGGAGTGCATGTGCTCATCCATCGGCATGAGCAGCAGAAGCCATCGAGCACGGGCAAAGTCGTCGTCCGCGCCGTGGTGGGCAGCACATGTCACATCTATCAACGTGCCAATCGCTTCTTTGCAGCATCAGGCTGGCCGGCTGGTGCCCTCGCGCGAGGCGAGGATCTCTGGATCCTCCATCCTGCCGGTGACCCCCTTCCTGACGAGCGATCTCCGACAGCGGCTGAACACGGGCCGCGGCAAAACATCCTGTTGCTGGACGGCACCTGGCGGCAGGCCGGAGAAATGCTTCGCTCTCTGGAGGGCGTGGGAAACTGTGTCCGCCTGCCCGATGCCCACGACCAACCCAGCCGCTACTGGCTTCGGGATCAGCCCGGACCGCAGCAACTCTCGACGGCGGAGGCCCTTATGGGAGCCTTCAAAGCTGTTGGTGAGCACCAGGCAGCCCATTTCCTTCGGCTGCACTTCGAACTCCACGTCTACGCGACCCTTCGCTCCCGCGGCAAGCGGGAAATGGCGGAGCGGTATCTCGGCCTCTCCCCCTTGCTCACCGAAGCTCCCGCAGCGATCGAGTCGCTCCACGCTCGGTAGGGAAACCGGCTTTCACGATCCCCGCACCTCACACCCGCGGAGCTGGCTGAGCAGTGATTCGCGGTCAAACTCCGTGCCGATGAATACCAGCCGGGTGCAACGCTCCGCATCCGCCGCCTCCTCGAGCGTGAAGCGACGGCCGACCAGATGAAAGACATACATCGGCTCCACGCCGGCAAGGTCGAGAAAGCCCTTCGCGCGAAACACCCCCTCCGGCAGTGCCTCCAGCACCCCCTGCAACCGCTCCGGATCGAGCGGCGCGTCGCTCGAAAACGTGACACTCCGAAACGCGTGCCGATGGCCGTGCTCCGGCAACGCCTGGCCGTCGCCAATCTCCAGAGACTGAGAACCACCGATACCGAGGATCAGCGGGAGGGCCACACGCGATCGCTCCGTACGAAGGATTCTCGCCCCGGCGTTTCCATCCCGGATCAACGACTCCACCGCGTCGAGCCGCGCCGCATCGACGAGATCACATTTGTTGAGGAGCACGACGTCGGCGTAGCGGATCTGGTTGCGTGTTGCCGGATCCTCGAATCGCTCCAGGGCGAAGTGCTCCGCATCGGCGACGGAGAGAATCGAATCGACACGCATCCGCCGGGCAAACTCCGGTCGCATGAAGGTGGCCGCGACCGGCACGGGATCGGCGATGCCGGTCGTCTCGACGACGAGGAAGTCAAATGCCACCCCCCGGGCAAGCAGCCGCTCGAGCGCCACGATCAGCCCGTCGTTCATCGAGCAGCAGATGCAGCCGTTGTTGAGCTCCATCAGGTCGCGGTCGGCCGAGACCACCAGGCTGCCGTCGATGTCGACATCGCCAAACTCGTTGATCAGCACCGCGACGCGATGGCCATGCGGCGCCGTCAGGATGTGGTTGAGAAGCGTCGTCTTCCCGCTGCCGAGGAAGCCCGTGATGATCGTGACCAGGATGCGCGACTCGATCACGAAGCGACTTTCACCGATTCAGCCAAGAGCGTGTAGGTGGTGCCGATCGCCGATTGGCTGACCGCATCGCCATAGGCGTTTGCCAGGGCGTGGAGCGCCCGCCATCCCGTGCAGTGGCCGACGATCAACTGCTTGATGCCGAAGGGCCGCAGCCCCTCGACCGTCTGGGGAATGATCTTCTCCATCACGCCCCCCAGATGAAGCCCGCCCATCGCGCAGTAGATCGGCACCTCGGGGAAGAGTCGCTTCGTCTCGATGCAGACATTCACGATGCCCGCATGCGAGCAGGCGCTGAAGACCACCATCCCGAGGCCGCGAACATGGATCGCAAGCATCCGCTCATCCATCAGCAGCGGGTCGGGCTCCCAGGGACCGCTGGGCGACTTCTTGCAGAGATGATCCATCCGCCCCTTTTCGAAGGGCGTCACCCGCGGAATTTCGCCGCTGTAGTAAACATGGTCGTCAAACAACAGCTGCGGCCCGCGATCATTGATCACCTCCGCCCCGGCGGCCTCGATGTCCGCCACTCCCGGCACGATCGCCACCGGCACGATCTGGCCGTCGGGCATGCGGACGGCCCGCGGATTGAACATGTCTGGATTGACGAGCACGGTCACATCGCTGCTGGCCTGCTTGATCGCAGTGATCGCATCGAGCAGGGCGCCCATGTGATCCCAGTGGCCGTGCGTGACGGTGATGTATTCGATGTCTCCGAGACAGATCCCGAGGTTGCGGCAGTTCCTCAAAAACACGCCGCCTTCGGGGCCGGTGTCGAAGAGAAGCCGCCGCGTGCGACCGCCGTAGGTGACCGTGAGCCGGAGGCCGAGGCCGAGGTTGCCGAGCAGGAGCGTTTCCCCCGCAATCACCTTGGCGCCTCCCTTCACCACGTTGGCGAACTCGGAGACGGCAAAGATCGTTTTGCTCACATAGGCGTCACTGACGTCATCGGTCAAGACATCGATCGTCAGCGAATCGACGGGCTGCAGGCGGCTGGCTGAATCGCTCATGGGGAAAGCGTAGCCCGCTCAGCGACAAACCCACAACCATCGACGTGCCGGGCTCTGCATCTTCCGCTCACCAGCCGAGCGCCACGCCGTCGAGTCGGCGATCGACTCCCCCACCGGATACCCATCTCGCGCGGCCGCGACGGCCGGTTCCCACAGGCTTGCGAGCGGCCGGCTCCCGAATCGCTCGAGCAGCCGGCACCATCCGTCGACCGCTCCCGGAATCGTCACCGACACAACGCCCGCTTCCGGCATCATGGGCTGGCCCGCGACGCGGTCGAGGTTGGCTCCCGACGGCGCCACCCCACTGCCGTTGAGCCCAAACACCTTCTTCTCCTGCGCCGACCAGGCGAGGATCATCGTGTCGCCGCCGAGCCCGCTCATCATCGGCTCGAGGACGGCCATCATGCCCGCCATCGCCACGGCGGCATCGAAGGCGTTGCCACCATCTTCGAGCACCCGCAGGCCCACCCGGGTCGCCAGCGGCGAACTCGACGACGCGATCGCATGCCGCGCGAAGACAGGCGACCGCCGTCCGAGGAAACCGGTCGGGTCGTCGGGTCGAATCGGAGTCGGCTCGGCGGCAGCCACGTGGCCGCCGAGCCCGATCGCGGCCAGAGCCGTTGGAGCAGCGGCCAAAAACTGACGCCGGTCGATTGCTGGGATCATGGTTGCTCCCTTGGATTCCGTGAACTGCCCGAGTTGCCGACCACGAGACCGATCAATCAGATTATGTCGGTATATCACCTGCTTCAGAAAGGCTCCGCTCTGATGGACTCACCCGACCACACGACCCCCGCGGCAGGCTCCGGTCGCCGTGACTTCCTCGCCGGAATGACCGCTCTGGCGGGCGCTGCCGGGCTTTTGGCATCGACCGAGCGGGCTGCCGCCGGCGACACTTCATTCATGAACAACGTGCCCGATCCTCTGCTTGCCGAGGATTCGCTGCCGGAGTTCACCTTCGCGCTCGAGAAGTCGCGAGGCCGTGTCGAAGGCGGCAGCTATGGCAAGGAGGCGACCGTCAAACAGTTGCCGATCTCGAAAGGTATCGCCGGAGTTTCGATGCGGCTCGAGCCGGGAGTGATGCGGGAACTGCACTAGCATGCGACGGCGGCCGAATGGGCCTATGTCGTCACGGGCCGCGTCCGCACCACGGTGGTCGATCCGCAGGGCCGCACCGGCATCGACGACTTCGGCCCCGGTGACATCTGGTATTTCCCTCGCGGCCATGGCCACATGCTGCAGTGTCTCGGCAACGAGCCGTGCCACTTCATCCTTGTGTTCGACAACGGCTACTTCTCGGAGTTTGGCACGTTCAGTCTCACCGATTGGCTGGGCCACGTGCCCCCTGCGCTCCTCGCCAAAAACCTCGGTGTTCCCGCAGCGACCTTCGAGGGCTTTCCCAAGGAAGAGGTTTATTTCGCGAAGGGTCCAGTCCCGCCGGAACCGTCGGCCCCGCCGCTGGCGGGCGTCAATCCGCCTCCGTTACCCCACAGGCATGCGCTACATTCGCAGGAGCCGCTTGAGACCTTCAAGGGTGGCCGTGAGTGGCGGGTGGAGGCCAAGGATTTTCCGATCTCCTCGACGATGACCGGCGTCATTCTGGAGATGGAACCGGCCGCGCTCCGTAACTGCATTGGCACCCCAACGCCGACGAGTGGCAATATCTGCTCAGTGGTACGATTCGTGCCACGCTCTTCGGTTCACGTGGCCGCTACCGCGAAGCGACGCTGAACGTTGGTGACGTCGGCTACATCCCGCAGGGCTATGGCCACTCGCTGGAAAACGTGGGCTCCGAGCCGGCCAAGATTCTGATCGTGTTCAACTCGGGAACCTACGAGACCGTGGATGTGTCACAATGGATCGCCGGTCAGCCCGCCGACGTGTTGGCGGTGAACTTCGGCAAGCCGGCGGCCACCTTCGAAGCGTTTCCGAAGCGGGATGTCTTCATCACGCGAGACTGATCCCCGACGAGGCAGCCCCGGGATATGTTGGATTCCTGCGGAAAAATGGCTAGTCTAATCTTTTCTCGCCCCCCACCATTCCCGGCATCACTCATGGCCACCACCTCCGCTCCCGCCCCCACGCTCGACCCCTGGTTTCAAGATCGTTTCGCCCAACGCATCGGCGGGGCGATGTATGGCAAAGACACCGCGATCTACAAGTTTGAGATGATCAAGCGGGCCAAGCGGAAGGCCCTGGCCGACCATCCGGGGCGGCTGATGCTCGAC
>CAYZFV010000163.1:0-5081 GCA_964477765.1 uncultured Candidatus Kuenenia sp. | reverse complement strand
AAGCGGATGATGTTGCCGACCCAGCGGATGCCCCCCTGCGGCGAGAGCAGCCAGTTTTTCAGGACCACCAGCGCCGTGCCGGCGTTGGTCACGTCCATTTCCAGGCCGTTCACCGCCGACGCGTAGAGGCGAAACTCCTTCGGATCACGAGGCCACGACCAGACCGACGATGAACTGCCGCCAACAGATCACCGGCCCACCGGCGTCACGGGCCGACGGGCCACCTCGGGCTCGGGCCCCTTGGGCAGCGTGAATCCGGTGATGTACCAGCCATCGGCCAGGGTCTGCAGCCCGGTGGCACCGGTGCCGAGGTAGCCGCGGATCAGGTCAAATTCCGGCAGCGTGCTGCCGTCGATCTTCTGCTCCCGCACATGCCCTTCCCTGCCGTCACCGAGGAGCCCATTGAGCAGTTGTCCGAGCATGCTCTTCGACTTGGGCATCATGCCCTGCCGCAGCATCTCGTAGGCCGGCCGAATGGCTTCGTCTTCCCGATTGAAGGACCGGGCGGCCGACTTGCCCGGCAAGGCCTTGCCGAGCTCCACCGCGGCCGTGGCGTAATCCGTGGCCGAGGCGAGCGATTCTCCACCCCCCGAGGTGGCGAGCACCCGTTCGAGGAAGTCACGATGCGAGGCGATCAGCAGATGGCCGTTGGCGATGGTGACCGCCGAATGCGGCAACAGCTTTTCTTCCCGCTCGCGGAGCCGTTGCCGACGGCGGCGGGCATCACGGGGATCGTCGTCGTGATCGGCATGGGCGATCGCGCCGCCGGGCGTCTCGATCTCGAGCTTGGGAATCTCCATCGTGCGATCGATGAGTTCCCAGATCACGAGCCCGTTGAAGTCGACCTTCTGCATGTCAGGATCGGTCGACATGCTCTTGGCCACGGTCTGCGCGACCCGTTCCGGGTCGGTCGCCTCGATGGCGATCACCAGCCGCTCGCTCTCCACACCGATCGGCTCGGCGTAGTCGCTGATCACGGTCACCCGCGTGCCGAGGCAGCCCACCAGATCTTTCTCGACGTCGATCTGCGGGCCGTCGGGATCCTCCTTGAGTGAGGCGATCACGTCGTCAAACACACCTTCTTCACCGACGATGTCGTCAACCAGTGGCTCGATCGAGTTGAAGGCGTTTTGGAGATCCCACTGCAGCGAGATCCAACTGGAGACATCACGCGGCGCCCATGCCGGAGGCGCGATGGTCTCGACGTCGGGGAAGTGCAGCAGGCGGGCCGCACCGTCAAAGCGGTCGATCGCAAACGGCGGCCGGCCCTCCAGCGGCGGAGCGTAGATCATCGCGTGGTGCTTCAGTTCATAGATCCCGTCGTCAAAGGCGAGAAAGCCGCCGGCCGCCTGAACGGCGCCAAACCCTTGGCGATTCAAGATCGCCACGTAGTCGGGGCCTTTCTTTTTTTCCCGGGGCGGATTGGTCGCCTGATAGGCGGCGGCGAAGCCAAACGGGTCGACATACCACCGCAGCGGGGCCGCCGAGGCCGCCACATGCTGGCCGCACTGTTTCCTGACCGCCGCGAAACCGGGGAGCGACGCGAGGCTGTCGGCCCGCCCCTTGGCGAGCGTGGCCAGAATGTCGGCCACGGTCGCCGCATGGTCGCCCACGATCAACGCCCCGGGGCCACGGGCGAACGCGACTCGGCGTTCCCGCACGGTTTGTTCGTCGCGACGGGCCGCGTCGGCATCGGGTGGCAGCGAATAGACCCGAATCGCCTCGGGAAGGCCTTCGACCGTCAGTTTCTTGGCCTGCCGCTCGACAAGCCGCTCCTCGATCGTGGTGAGGAGCGTGTCAGCCTCCTTGTCGTGACCGGTCGTGTCGACGAGGAGCACGGTTGCCAGCAGGCCGTCATCGAGGCCGATCGCCGCCGCCGCGATCTCACCACCGGGTACCGCGTCGAGATCCTCGAGTTTCAAGCCAAGTTTGGCCAGTCGCTTGCTGCCCGATTCAGAGAGCTGTTTCCGAAAGCTCTCCACGAAGGGCTTCATGTTCGGGTCATTGAGCAGCTGTCCATAGCTGGAGCGGTTGAAGGCGTCGCCGAAGCCGCGGCTGTCGGGAATACTGACCCAGGCCTTCGTCGTGGCGGGAAAAATCGTTTCGCTCGGAGCAAACGCGGCCCCTTCGGCGAAGGCCGTCCCCGCCACCAGAAGCATGCCCCAGCCGGCCAGCACCACCGGAGCCCACCGCCGCCCCCGCGTCGAGCCGCACCGTAAGGCCGATCGTTCCTTCGTCAGTCCGTGCACTACAGCGCTCCTTCTCGAGGTGGCAGATTTCGCGTCACTGGAATACCCAGGGTGTATCGAACCTGCCACACGGAAATCTCAACATCCATCGGGAGACCTTGCCCAGCTTGCGCGAAGCCCCGCAATGGGAAGTCGCGCAACGAGCTGGTCAACAACACGATGCCTACCACGGAAAGTCTGGCAGGTTGATGCTCATTGCTGCAATATCGCTGGAGTCGACTATTGGAAGAAGCAGCAAAGCCACGGCTGCAACCACCAAAACGGCCGCCAGCACCGTGTCGCCGGAAAGCGAAAAACCACGGCACACGACCACCGCGGCGACCATGAGCCCGGCGGTGGCCAGAAGACTCGCGGCCACGAGGAGCGCCGGCCAGGGGCCGGTCGGCGTCCCGACGGCCACCGCGGCAGCCACCAGAGACGGCCACCCCAGGATGGCGGCATGCCGGATCACGGTTTGAACAGCCAGGCTGTCACCACCCCCGAGCAGCCGCCGCCCCGGCGTCGATCGCCAGACCATGTCCCAGGGCGAGCCGGGGGCAGCCTTTATCCCGTCGTGAAACGCCGCCACCGGTCCGGCGAGGCTGAGCATCCAGGCGGCAGCCAACGCGGCCGCCGAGCCGGCCTGCGTCGGATCCAAGAGCAACCACCCGACCATCGCCGCAAGCATGGTCACCATTGCGGCTCGACCCAGGAAGCGACGGATTGGCACGCGGGAGAGCAGGCCGGGCACCAAGTCGCTTGTCGCGCGGGGAAGGGGAGCGTCGGCAGGGTCATGGAGCCACCGCACAAGGCAGGGCCCGACCGGCAGGAGAACCCCCCAAGTGGCCACGGCGAGCAGCCACGAGTCGGCCATGCCGCCCACCGAGACCGCAGCCGCGGCTGTCACCATGCCAAGGCTCACCGTATCGGCAGGAGCCAGATCAATGGTCGCTGCCGCACCGGCCTGCCTCACGGTCCACAGACTGACCGCGGTCAACAGCAGGGCTGACAAGGCGGGTGCCGCCACCATCGGAGTCGCAGCCAATCCGAGCATCATTCCGGCCAGCGGCCACATCGTCCGAGCGGCGAGCCAGCCGGCGCCACACCGCGGCATGCCCGGTGGCGAGAACTCGCCCGCGGCTGCCAGGGCCGCCAAGGCCGCGACCGCCATCGTCACCAGAGGCTGCCCCGCCGAGACCGCAGCGTAGGCCAGCCCCGCCGCTATCCACGAAGCGGGGCGGCGGGCTGCCATGCGGAGCAGGAGCGGCCCGGCCGCCAGCCACCCCACAGCCCCGGCCAGCACCGGCTTCGCCGCCACCGCCACCATGGCTAAGGCAGCCTCGGGCGGGCCGTACCCTGCACCCGCAAGGGCAGGCCCAGGATCCGCAGGAAGCCCTCGGCGTCATCTTGGTTGTAGGAACCTCCCCCCTCCATCGACGCGATCGCGGCGTCGTAGAGACTGTTGGGGCTCGTGCGACTCTTCACGAGCAGGTTGCCCTTGTAGAGATCGAGCGTGACACTGCCGGTGACCGGCTTTTGAGCCTCCCGAATGAAGGCCATGAGTGCATCCATCTTCGCGCCATACCAGAAGCCGTAATACACCATCTCGGCCACCTCGGGGGAAAGCCGGTCGCGGAGGTGCACCAAATCGCGATCGAGCGTCATCTGCTCGACGAGCCGATGGGCCTCGTAGAGGAGCGTCATCCCCGGCGCCTCGTAGACGCCACGGCTCTTCATGCCGACGAGCCGATTCTCGACGATGTCGGTGCGGCCGATGCCGTTGCGGCCGCCGATCTCGTTGAGTGCGAGCACGATCTCGTGGGCGGCCAGAGGCTTTCCATTCACCCGCACCGGCACGCCCGCCTCGAAATCGATCGTGACGGTTTCCGGCGTGTCGGGAGCCGCCTGCGGCGACACGGTCATCCCAAACTCGACGAGCCCGAGCCCGTCGGTGGTGAGTTCCTCGAGGAGGCCCGCCTCGTAGCTCGTGTGCAGACAGTTCTCGTCGGAGCTGTAGGGCTTGCTTTTCGACGCCTTCACCGGAATCTGCTTCTGCTCACAAAACTCGATCAGTTCCTGCCGGCCCGGAAATCGATCGCGAAATTCCTGCATCCGCCAGGGCGCGAGGATCGTGATGGCGGGATCAAGTGCTTCCGCCGCCAGCTGAAACCGGCACTGGTCGTTGCCCTTGCCCGTGGCGCCGTGGGCGTAGACCGTGGCCCCTTCGCGGTGGGCGATCTCGACACAAACTTTGCTGATGAGGGGCCGGGCGATCGACGTGCCGAGGAGATAGGTTCCTTCGTAGCGGGCCTGCCACTGGAGCGTCGGAAACGCGAAGTCGCGGCAGAGCTCCTCCCGCACGTCGACGATCATCGCCTTCACGGCCCCGCAATCTCGCGCCTTTTGAAGCGTCGCCTCCCGATCCTCACACGGCTGCCCGAGGTCGACATACACCGCGACCACGTCATAGCCCTGCTCGATCAACCACCCCAGAATCACCGAGGTGTCGAGCCCACCCGAATACGCCAACACACACTTCTTCTTCATGCAAAATTCTCCACTCAGCCCAGCTCAAAACCAAATAACGAACGTCACTTGCCAGCAACGGAGGCTCGGGGGTCGGCGAACGCTCGACGAGCATTGGGCGTATCCTCGCCCCGCGAGGAGCCACTTCCGCCGAGGAAGCGGCGGACAACACCAGTTGCCGCCCCCGAGCCGCCCCTTCATCAAAACGCGATCACACCTCGTGAACTAACGCCATATTGTGCCCTCCCGTCCCAAAACCGATACCCGCCACCAGCAGAATCCGAGCGGCAGCGCTGGGGCCGGCCCCCGGGCACGGCCCCGGCGGCC
>CAYZFV010000162.1:0-3734 GCA_964477765.1 uncultured Candidatus Kuenenia sp. | reverse complement strand
GCTTGGCTGTCGCAGCCTTGGCGGCCGGGGCGGCCTTGGCCGGCTTGGCTACCGCGGGCTTGGGCTCCGGCTTGGGAACGATCTTGAGCGCCGAAGGATCGATGTCGTACCAGCCGACGTTGTTGTATTGATCAAACTCGACCAGGCAGCGGCCATTCATGTTGACCGTCTTCACCTGCCCGTGGGTCTTGGCGAAGCGAGCCAGTTCCGGGGCGGGCGAGTTGATCACGACATACTTGTCGGTCCACTCTGACTTCAGCCGCTCGATGACGTCGAACATGGGGCAATCCACAGGCGGGGTTGGGGGCGACGGGCGAAAACCACCTTGATTCTCACACGAATCTGATCAATTTTCGGGCCCGTCGCAAGCCGCGAGGCCGGCGTCTCCAAAAGAATAGGCCCACTGCACGGTGGCGGGCAGTTTTGCGGGCGGGCCGCCCGTCGGTCGCACGGTCACAGCATCGTCGGTTTTCGCAGCCTCGGCGTATGTGGAGCCGAGCCAGATGGGAGGTTCCACGACGCGGCTCGCGATCTCGAATCGCACACCGCCGTCTTCCCTCGGAACGGGGCCGATGCTGGCGGAGAAGTGCGACCGGCCGGCCAGCCCCACACCGAGTACGGCGAGGCCGTGGGGCGTGTCCAGGGGCGAGAGTTCGACGAGCACCGGTGAAGCGGGCCAGCGATCGTCGCCGTCGGCCCGTGGCCCCTCGACCGATTGCCAACGGCCGAGGTTTTCAATCTCAATCCGATGCGCCCAGCGGTCGCCGGTCCAGTGAAACGTCACCACGACCGGGCCGCTACGGATCGGGGGAAGGGAGGGGGGCATACACGTATCGTGATCAAGCAGTGAAATTCAGGCGGTAGCATAGAACATCGATCGCCCTCTGCCACGTCTGCTCCGGAGCCTCCTGTGGAACCTCGTCGCTCGCTCGGCTGGCCGATCCTGTTGGGCGTCGTGCTCATCGGGTCGATCATCGCGCTTGGCGTGGGCTGGGTGCTTGTCAGCATCGCGGCCGCACTGGGCTCGGAGAATGCCGCCTTCTACTGGGCGGCGTTGGGCGTGGGGGTGGCATTGCTCGTGCTTGTGCTCGTGGGTGTGATCGTCTACCTCGCGCTCACCGTGAAGGCGATCGCCCTCTCGCAGCGGCAGAGCAACTTCATCGATAGTGTGACCCACGAGCTCAAGAGCCCGCTCGCCTCGCTCAAACTCTATCTCCAGACGCTCACCCGGCGGTCGGTGTCGCCTGAGCAGCAGGCCGACTTCCATCGCTTCATGCTTCAAGACGTGGAGCGGCTCGACACGCTGATCGATCATCTCCTCGATGCGGCCAAGACCATGCAGCGGCGGCCGGCCGAGACCGACGACGTGACGCCGCTGGAGCCGGTGCTGGCGCGGGCCTGCGCGGCGGCGGTGCAGCGGCACAGCGTGGCGGAGGCGAGCGTGCGGCTCCACTGCGCCGCAGGCGAGGACCTGCGGGCCCGAGGTCGGGAGGCCGATCTCGACATCGTGTTTCGCAATCTCCTCGACAACGCGGTAAAGTATTCGCTGCCGAACCCCGAGGTGGAGGTGACGGCGCAGCTGGCCGGCGACGGGAAAGTGGTGGTGCGGGTGGCCGACAATGGGCCGGGGATCCCGATCGCCCAGCGGTCTCAGGTCTTTCGCCGGTTCGTGCGGCTGGGGAGTGAACTGGAGCGATCGAAGCCGGGCACGGGCCTGGGGCTGTTTCTTGTGCGTTCGCTCGTGAAGCAGCTTCGCGGCAAGGTGGCCGTGAAGGGCCGCTTCCTCGACCGCGGCACGGTGATGGAGGTGGAGCTGCCCGCCCGCTGATTTACGCCATGGTAGACGGACCAGCGCCGAAGCCGCCCGTGTGGCGGAAGGGGCCGCGGTCGCGGACGGTGCAGGACGTCCAGGCGAGGAAGAGGCCGCATGTGCCGACAAAAAAGAGCGGAAGCAGGCTGACGACGAACCGAAACGCCGGCATCTCCGCGGCGGTGTCGGGAGCCGCCGACGGGCCGCCGGCGATGCCGGCCGCCTCCACCCCCGCCACCGCGCCGGCGAAGGCGAGGCTCATCAGGCCGTAGCTCACGTTCACCGCCAGCCCGCGGAAGCTGAGCACGGTCGCCCGCTGGTCGGAGCCGACAAGCTGGTTGAGGTAGTGGCTCTGCAAAAACACCACCATCCGCATGGTGAGCGAGAGCAGCATCGCAAACCCCACGCCCCACCACGGCACGAAGCAGGCGGTGCCCACCAGGCCGACGAGCGTGACGGCCACGAGCACCAGAAAGTTACGCCAGGCGCTCGTCTGCATCGCCAGCCGGCGGATCGGGCCGGCCGCCAGCAGGCTCAAGGCTGCCGATCCCGCGCCGACAAAGCCGAAGGCCGGCTCCGGGATCTCGATCTGCCGGTAGATTTCGCTGGAGACGACAAGCAGCTGCCGGATCGGCTGATCGCACAGCCCGCCCGCCACGATCACGACGAGCACAAGCGGATGGGCCAGAATCCAGCTGCCGGTTGAGCGCGTCTGACGAAATGGCGCCAGGAGGCCATGGGCTGTGGCGGCGGCCTCTCGCGGTGGCTCCCGCATCGCGAGGGTCACGCCCACCGCGCCCAAGGCCGAGCCGAGCGTGAGCCAGACCGGCAGCCGAAACGTGTCGGCCGCCGTGAGCGTGGCCGGCAGGCCGAGGGTGGCGGCCAGCGTGTTGAGCGGCCGGGGATCATAGACGAGGCCGCCGGTCACCATCGCGGCGATGGTCACGACGGCCCCCACCTGCATGAGCCGTTCGAGCACCCGCGGCCAGGCGGCGGTTTGGCCGGCAGCCTGCAGCGAGTCGTAGGCCAGCGCCTCGTCGGCACCCGACGCCAAGGCCTCGGCGGCACCGCTTACGATCCGGTTGAGCAAGAGCGCCGGAAAGACCCAGGCCGAGGGCACCGGCACGAGACAGAGCAGGAGCATCTCGACCACCATCAGCCCGGCCGCCGCCACCAGCAGCCGCCGGCGGCCCACGAGATCGGCCAACGCTCCGGAGGGCACCTCCAAGAGCACGATCGCGGCCGCCCAGGCGGCGTTGAGCAGGCCGAATTGTTCGAGCGTGATCCCGAAATCAAGAAACAGGATCATGAACACGGGATAGTAAAACCGCACATTGAAGAAGATTCGAAACGCCACGAAGAGCGGCACGTTGCGGCGGGCCAGCGCGGCGGCGGATGGTGGAGGGTGCGGTTGATCCATTGATGAACTCGCGACTCTGCCGGGAGGGGCTTTCCCGGCGGCGAATGACTGTTCTAATCCTTTTCATGACTTTATCGCAGAACGCGTCTCACAGGAGCCCTGCTCCGACGTCTCCTCCGGCCGATCATGTGCCTGTCCGACGAGTGCTCGTGAGCGTGTTCGACAAGGCCGGGATCGACCGGCTGGCCGCGGGCCTCAAGGCGGCCGGTGTCCGCGTGGCGAGCACCGGCGGCACCGCCACGGCGCTGGCCGCCCATGGGCTCGACGTCGAAGATGTCTCCTCGATCACCGGCTTCCCCGAGGTGCTCGACGGCCGCGTGAAGACACTCCACCCCAACATCTTCGCCGGCATTCTCGCCCGCGGCGATCGCCCCGATGATCTGGCCGTGCTCGCCGAACACGGGATCGAGCGGTTCGACGCCGTGATTGTGAATCTCTACGCCTTCGAGAGCGTGATCGCCAAGCCCGGCTCCACTCCGGCCGAGGCGATCGAACTGATCGACA
>CAYZFV010000161.1:0-6148 GCA_964477765.1 uncultured Candidatus Kuenenia sp. | reverse complement strand
CGCGCCCCGTGGCCCCACCCAGTCGCAGCAGGGGATGTCACCCTTCGGGCCGACCTTTGCCGCGATCGCCTGGAAGATCGGCTGCACCAGCGGCCAGGCCGCCTTCGACCCGCCGGGCATCAGGCTCGGCCCCTTGAGCGCTCCCTCTTCGCCGCCGGAAACGCCGGTGCCGATGTAGAGCAGCCCCGCCGCTTCCACCTCGTTCGTGCGGCGTTCGGTGTCGGAATAGAGCGTGTTGCCGCCGTCGATGATGACGTCGCCGGGGGAGAGGAGCGGCGAGAGCGTGTGGATCAGCTGGTCGACGGCCGGCCCCGCCTTCACCATCATCATCACCTTCCGCGGTGGCTCGAGGGCGGCCACGAGGTCTTCGAGCGAGTGGCAGCCGACGACATTGGGCTGGTTGCCCCGGCCGGCGGTGAAGGCGTCGGTGACGCTCGTGGTGCGGTTGTAGACGGCGATCGAATACCCGCGGCTGGCGATGTTGAGGGCCAGGTTTTCCCCCATCACGGCCAGTCCGATCAGTCCGATATCACACGTTGCCTGTGTCGCCATGCCCTCTTTTTCCTGTGCAATCGAGAAGTTTTGCGGTGTCGTGAGAGAAAACGCCCAGCCAGCGAAGCCGCGAAATCTGGAGACTATAGCGATTCCGAGGAGCCCCTTCCACGCGGGCGCGGGCCGACGGCAGCCGCCGCAAGAGGGGTGAAAAACGCTGAAACTGAAGATGGGGCCCGGCAACCGCCGATGGAGACGGGCAGCGGAACAACCGCACCCGGTGGAGCATTCGGCAGACTTGGTCCAGACGGTATGGCTTGACCAGTCGGCCCAGACTCCCCTAGCGTGACAGGAGAGGTTCGAGTGGCGCCGTAGCCAAGTGGCTAAGGCAGCGGATTGCAAATCCGCCATCGTGGGTTCGACTCCCACCGGCGCCTTTTCCAATTCGACCGGTTTCCAGACCGGCCAGGCAGTCGTGGGCAAGGAGGCCGACGCGTTGAGCACAATAATCGATGCGACGACTGGTGCGCCGCACGAAGCGGTGGCCGCGGCGTTCGCCCCCGGCCGCTGGCACCACGATATCAATGCCGCCATCGTCGATCGGCATACCGATTTCCTGCTCACCGAGCGGCAACGATCGCGACGGTATCCCAGCCGGCTCCTCCGCTATTTCATCCCGTTTCACTGGATCGGTCGGGAGGCGGTCGCCCGCGAGCGGCCGGTGCGGGTCTGCGAGATCGGCATCGCCCATGGCCTCATGCTGCGGTACATGCTCCATGGCTTCAAGCATCTGGGAATTTCCCGTGAAGATGTCGTCGACCGGTGGGTCGGCGTCGACATGGAACTGCTGCATGAGCATCTCGATCCGCTGCCCTACGACGACCTGATCGAAGCCAATGCCGAGACCGACCTCGATCGTGTCGATCTCGATTGCGATGTCTGCGTGTTGCTCCATGTGCTCGAGCATCTCTTCGAGCCGGAGCGGATGATCGAGCGGCTCGTGTCGCGGCTGCCCTCCGGCGCCGTGCTGATCGCCGGATTTCCCGCCCATCCACATGCCGTGATTCCCTACCGGGAACCACACCTCCGCGCCCACACCAACGCCAACGGGCATGTGTCGGCCCTCTCGACCCGCCGGTTTGTCGAGGCGGCGCGGGCCAATGGCTGCGACGTCGTGGAGTCGCGGAGTGCCTTTTTCATGCGGGCCAGCGGGATGTTTCTGGAAGATAGCCGCACCTGGCAGCGGTTCAACATGGCCTGGGGCGGAACCTTCCCCGGCTGGCTTGGCGAAGCCTACATCGCCGTCCGCAAACGCTAGATCACATCTAGCCTACGTGTATTGCCGGCTCCGGGGCGGCAAAAGTCTCCTCGCGGGGCGAGGGTACGCCCAATGCTCGTCGAGCGTTCGCCGACCCCCTCGCCTGCCCGCTCTCAGATTCAGAACCGTGGTCATCCCCGCTGTCGGCGGCGGCCGAACTGGGGGACTTCCATGCCACGTTCACGAGCCCGTTTTTCGAGGGCGGCGAAATACGCCCCCCGCGCCGATCGCTCGGCGGCAACCGTGGCGGCATCGCGAGCGGGAGGCCGTGGGGGCCGGGAATCTTTTGCCTTCCCATCGGCCGGGGGCTTCGGGCGGGGCTGCCGCACTCGCATTCCACCGGGGGAGAATGCCGCGCTCAAGTCGGCGATGAGCATGAGCCGGTCGAGGCTGCGATCGAGAGCAGCCTGGCGGTCGGGGCCGGACGCAGCGAAGTAGGCATCCATGTCCTGCTGCTGGATCTCTCGCCATTGCTGCCGCACGTTGGCAATCAGTTCCCTTTGGGCCGCGCTGTCGAGCTTGTCGACATGCCGCATGAGGGTGGTGAGCATCTCCCGCCGCTGCCGGGGTGGGATGTCTTCCGCGAGGAGTTGCTGCTGGAGCATTTCCGCCTCAGCCGCAAAGTTCGGGCCGCGGCCAAACAGCAGCCAGCCGCCCGCCGCAGCCATGATGAAGACCGACGCGAGGAGGATGGCGGTTTTGGAGTTGGGCCGGTTCGTTGTTTCGCGGGGCGACTTCTGCATCGGATGGGCCCTCAGACATCGTCAGGGGGTGTCGTCGGTGTTCGGATCATCTCCGTCGACTGCGGTGGGATTGTTTCCATCACCGATGGCCGAATACATCTTGAGGATGAGAGGTTCGGTCAGATTGGCAATCGCTTCGACATGACCATCGAGAAAGACAAACTGGGTGATACCGGGATGCTTGCTGCCAAACTTGCGATTGCTTTTGTCGGTGGCTTCTTCGTTATCAGCCAGCCCGCGAGCTGTGTCGCGAAACACGACATGCGGCGTGTCGGAGGGGAAAAAGGCCGTATCGCCTTGCTGGAAGTGCGCCAGGTTGACGCCGGCGGAGGGGTCGGGCGGCGGAATGTGCCGCTCGCCGACGGCAAACGTCTTGCTCAGTCCATCGGTGACCTGGGCGCCGCGGACCTTCGAGAAGGTGTGGATCGGGCCGGCCTGCTTCGGGTCGATGGTGCCATCGGCGTCGGGGTTGTAATTGAAATATGTCCCCGCATTGGCGGCGAAGTCGCCCCCGGCAGCCACGCCGATTCCGTCTGCTACGGGAGCCTGATTGTTGTTGTCGAAATTGCGGTCAGCGACCGGACCTCGCCGGCTGGGGCAGAAAAAAGCGGCGACGGGAGTCCGGAAGGCGGTGGCATTGGAGGCATCCCAGCAAGGGACTTTATCGACCGGATTATGCAAAGGATTGCGTGAATCGAAGATCGCCTGCTCTTCCATGAAGGGCAGGATGCGAAACGACCACGACACGTCAAATGGATCCCGGGTGAGCCGTCCCGTCGGAAACGCCTTGGTGACGTCGTCTAAGACGGCCACCGCCAGCCCCACCTGCTTGAGATTGTTGGAGCAGGCCATCCGCCGCCCCGCCTCGCGGGCCGATTGTACCGCAGGGAGCAGCAGGCCGATGAGCGCGCCGATGATCGCGATCACGACCAAAAGTTCCACAAGCGTAAAGCCACGCGGCAAAGCCAGGGGCAGGCGAGGGCGGTCAGCCACGTGAGCCATCGTGCGGCGAGTCATGGACGCGTTCTCCGAGGGGCGGGACAGAGCGGGATGCGAGCCGAAACGTCGTGGGCCACCAAGTTTAACGAATCGGCAGGGCCAAGGTTTCGTTGGGGGCAACTCCTTGGATTTCAGGTTGAATGGCTGGCGTAATTTTCGAGCTTTCTGGACGGACGAACCGGAAGCAGAGGCCGAGGAGCGCCGGCACCAGCACGAGCGTGATCACCGTCGCCACCAGGAGACCACCGAGCAGCACCGCGCCCAAGCCCCGATACAGCTCGCTGCCCGCCCCCGGAAAGAGCACCAGCGGCAGGAGGCCGAGGACCGTCGTCATCGTGGTCATGAAGATCGGCCGGATGCGGCTCCGCACCGCCTCGAGGATCGCGGGAGTAGCCTCCCAGCCCTCGTTGCGGACCAGCTGGAGCGAACGGTCGACGATCAGAATCGGGTTGTTGACCACCGTGCCGATCAGGATCACGAAGCCGAGCATCGTGAGCACATCAAGCGGCTGAAAGATGCCGAAGGGGCTCCCCAGGGCATTGAGGAGAGCCAAGCCGACAAAGCCTCCAACTCCGCCCAGTGGCACGGCCGTGATGATCACGGCCGGATAAAACCACGACTCGAAGAGCGCCGCCATCAGGAGGTAGGTGATCAGGCCGGCGAGCACGAGGTTGAACCAGAGTGCCTGCCAGGTGGCCCGCAGCTTGTCGGCCGTGCCGCCGAGCGTGATCGCGTAGCCGCCATCGAGGTCTCCCGAGGCCAGGAGCGGGTCGACCACCATCGTCTGAATACGCTCCTGCGCCTCTTCCAGCGGCATGCGCTCCGGTGGCGACACCTGCACCGTGATCGACCGCTCCCGCTCCCGATGGAGAATCTGTTCGGGTCCACTGGAGTATTCGCGAATCTCGGCCACGCTCTCCAGCGGCACCAGCTGGCCCCCCGGCGTGACGACCGGCAGGCTGCGGAGATCTTGGGTGCGTTGCACGAAACGATCCTCGCCCTTGATGACGAGGTCGATGCGATCGCTGCCCAGAAAGTAGTCGGTGGCGTAGCCGCCATCGACGAGGCAGTCGACCATGTAGCCGAGCTGCCGAGTGTCGAGCCGCATGTCGGCGGCCTGCTCCAGCCGCGGCACAAGCTGCACCTCCGGGCTCGACAGATCGAGCGACGGCTTGGGGAGATTCTGGCTGCCGGGGGTGGCCTCGCGGAGCATGCCCATCACCCGCACGCCGAGGCCGACCAGCTTCTCCAGATCGGGGCCGGTGATCTCGACGTCGATCGATCGCCCCGATCCGATCCCCTGCTCGAAGAGGCTCGATTGCTTGGCGACCGCGAAGGTGCCCGGAAGGCCGGCGGCCACCCGCCGCACCAGCGGCACGAGCCTGCTGGCGGCCAGCGGATCGAGGGCCCGCAGCCCAAGAAACACGCTCCGGCCCCGGGCTACGAAGAAGAAGTCGCCGAGGACCGGGGCATCGAGCGCCGCCGCCTCGGGCGTGTTGGGATCGACATCCCAGTAAGGGAGCAGCCGCTCCTCGACGACGTCGCCCATCCGCAGCAGTTCGTCGAGGTTGTAGCCGGGAGGCGGCAGCAAGATGCCGAAGACCAGGTTGCGATTGCCCTCGGGAAGGTATTCGACCTTCGGCATCAACAGCCAGGTGGCGGCGATGGCAGCGACCACGATCGAGAGTGACGCGGCCAGCTGCCGCCCCGGCCGCTCGAGCAGGAACCGGTCGAACCCGATCACTCGGCTGGCGAAGGCATGGCCCAGCCGGCTGGCGGCGTCGCCGGCGGCCCGGCTCGACTGCGAGGCGTGGCGCGGCAGCAGCACCGAGGCGGCCACCGGCACGACGAGCACCGAGACGATCAGCGACAGCCCCACCGCGGCGCTGATCGCCAGGGCGATATCGCCAAAGAGCTGGCCGGCCTCCTCCTGAACGAAGAGCACCGGCAGAAAGACGGCGATCGTGGTGAGGGTGCTGGCGAGCACCGCTCCCCACACCTCGCCGGCTCCGCGGATGGCGGCCGTGCGAGCGTCCTCGCCGCCAGTCCAGCGGGTGTAGATGTTTTCGAGCACCACCACGGCGTTGTCGACGAGCATTCCGACCGCGAAGGCCATCCCCGCGAGGCTGATCACGTTGAGCGTGCGGCCGGCCAGGCCGAGGATCAGAAACGTGCCCACGACACTGATCGGAATCGCCAGAGCCACGATCAGGGTCGACCGCACATTGCGGAGGAAGAGGAGCAGCGTGGCAATCGTCAGCAAACCGCCAAACACGATGTTGCCGCGAACCAGGCCGATGGCCGAATCGATGTAGGTGGTCTCATCGTAGACCAGCGACAGGCTGAGCCCCTGCCGACGCAGGATCGTGCGGTCGATATCGTCGGCCACCTTCCTGAGTTGGGCCATCGTGTCGAGCACGTTGGCCCCCGTCTCCCGGGTCACGCGGATCGCGATATTGCTGGCGCCGAAGCGGCGGACCACACCATCGGGCTTGCGGGTGCCGAGCTGCACCCGCGCCACGTCGCGCACATAGACCGGCTTGCCGTCGCGACGGGTGATGATCACCCCCTCGACCTGCTCGGGCGAGCGAAACTG
>CAYZFV010000160.1:0-3896 GCA_964477765.1 uncultured Candidatus Kuenenia sp. | reverse complement strand
GTGGGAGATGCGGGCCACCGGGCTCGCGCCCGGTGCTTTGTGGGAGATGCGGGCCACCGGGCTCGCGCCCGGTGCTTTGTGGGAGATGCGGGCCACCGGGCTCGCGCCCGGTGCTTTGTGGGCGGCACAAAGCCCCGCTCAGGCCGCTTCCTCGATTTGCACCGTCGTGTGCGCGATCCGAAAGCGTTCCCGCAACACATCCTCCACCGCCCTGAGCACCTGCTGATGGTCCGCGGCCTCCGCCACCACAAGGTGCGCGGTGAGCGACGACTCCGACGTGCTCGTGGCCCAGACATGCAGGTCGTGCACCTCCACCACGCCCGGCAACTCGGAGAGCACCGCCTCCACCGCGTCGATGTCGATCCCTCGCGGCACCGCATCGAGCGCGAGGTCGACGCTTTCGCGAAACAGCCCCCAGGTGCCGACCACGATCACGAGGGTGATCAGAATGCTGACGATCGGATCGATCCAGGTCAGCCCCGTGAACAGGATCGCGATGCCGGCCACCACAACGCCGAGCGAGATCGCCGCGTCGGCCGCCATGTGAAGAAACGCCCCGCGAATGTTGGCGTCGTGATGCCCCCGCACGAAGAGGAGCGCCGTGAGGGTGTTGATCACCACGCCGATCAGGGCCACCACGATCATCGTGGGGCCGGCCACAGGCTGCGGCTCGGCGAACCGGTGCCAGGACTCCCAGAGGATCCCGCCGCAGGCCACCAACAGGAGCACGGCATTGAGAAATGCCGCATAGATCGTGGAGCGACGCAGCCCCCACGTGTATTTCCGGCTGGGGGGCCGCCGGGCGAGATAATCGGCTCCCCAGGCGAGCAGCAACCCGAGCACGTCGCTGGCGTTGTGGCCGGCATCGGCAAGGAGGGCCAGCGAACCGGAGATCACGCCGAACACCACCTCCACGATCACGAAGCCGACATTGAGGACGACACCGATCGCCATCGCCCGATCGATCCCCTGCGACGAGATCGCGTGGCCATGATGGCCGTGTGCATGCCCATGATGGCAGGCGTCGGCCCCACTGATTCCGGTGGCGATTCGATGCATTCGCGTCTGTCCGCTCGAGCGTGCCTGCCCCGCTGCGGCTCTCGCCGCGAGACGGTAGGATCATACCTTCGTCGGCGTGATCCGTGTCAGTGAAGGAGACCGTGATGCCACTTTTCCAAACTCCCCTGCTCCGCGTGGCCGCGATCGGACGCACCGGCCGTGGCGACTGGGGCCATGCCATCGACGAACTCTGGCAGCGGCAACCCCTTACGGAGATCGTGGCTGTCGCCGATGAGTCGGCCGAGGGGCTCGCAAAGGCGGTTGCCCGGCACGAGCTTCAACCCGCGGCCGGCTTCCACGACTGGCGGGAGATGCTGGCCAAGGCGAAGCCCGACATCGTGGCGATCTGCATGCGGCATATCGACTGCCATGCCGAGATGGCGATTGCCGCAGCCGAGAGCGGAGCCAAAGGCTTCTTCAGGGAGAACCCGTTTGTCCGCACGCCGGCCGAGGCCGACGCCGTGATCGCCGCCTGCCGTAAGGCGAACGCAAAGCTCTCGGTGGCGTTTGTCAATCGCCACAGCGCCGCCTATCTTGCCGCCCGCGATCTGATTGAAGGCGGGCGGATCGGACAGGTGCTCGAACTCCGCGGCCGCGGCAAGGAGGACCGGCGCGGGGGCGGCGAGGATCTGTGGGTGCTCGGCAGCCACATCCTCGACATGATGGCCGACCTCGGCGGCGAGCCGAAGTGGTGCATGGCGACAGCAACGCAGGAGGGCCGCCTGATCGAGGAAGCCGACTTCGCGGAGGGACCGGAGGGCCTCGGGCTGATTGCCGGCGACGCCATCGCCGCGATGTTTGGGCTGGCCGACGGGCCGATCGGTTTTTTTGCCACGGTCCGTGACGCGGGCCTCAAGCAGCCCAACTTTGGCCTCACGATCGCCGGCACCACCGGGGCGATCCATATTCGGCCCGATCACGTGCCCCACTGCTATTTCCGTGCGGCGCCGCCGTGGCGGGTCGACAGAGACGTTCCCTGGCAGCCGATCGGCCCGGGCGGGCTCGACGATCCGCCGCCGGCCGATGTCGACCGTGCCGCCGAACGCATGGCCTGGGGCCGCCGGGCGGCGCTCGATCTGATCGACGCGATCACCGAAGACCGCGAACCGGAGACGGGAATGTATGCGGGCCGCACGACGGTGCAGATGACCGCCGCGATCTACGCCTCAGCCCTCTCAGGCACCCGCGTGCCCATGTAGGAAATGAGCCCACTGCTCTACGCTATCGCGGCACGATCGGCATCAGCGGCGGATTGGCCACGTTCGCCGGCACCGTCTGCTGCACCGGTGCAAGCGGTGCCAACGGCGGCGCAGCCTGCGACGGCGGCACCGCCGACAGGCGGACAGTGGGCGCCGCAGCCGGCGCTACCGGCACCATCGCGGCATTGGGAACGGCGGTCGGCGGCGATGCCTGCCCCAGTGGTACCGGCTGCCCCAGTGGCACCGGCTGGCTGACCGGCGGCGCCACGGGCCGTTGCGTCCGCATATCGAGATCCTGAATGAGTTGGGCAACCTCGGGCCGGATCGCCAGCCCCCGATTCTGAAACACGTCGGCCGGCGTCACGCCGAAGCGGCCATAGAGCATCGAGTTGGCATTGTTGTCGATCGACACATCTGAGCCACCGAGCGACACCCCGAGAAAGAGCCCCCGACTGCGGGCATACGAATAGATCTCGGCACCGAGCCGGGCGTCGGTGCTGGCATTGGCCTGCCGGCCCACCGGCCCGGCGGCGATCGAGGCATCGGCTCCGAGTGTCACCTTCTGGCCATTGAGGATGCCGTTGAGACTCCGCGGTGTCTTGAAGACGAGGATGATGTCGGCCGCCTGCACGCCCGCCTGAAAACCGAGGCTGCCGCCTCCCATCGTCACCATCACCGGCGGGCTCCATGAGCCGTCCTGATTGCGGACGTGCAACACGCCCTTGCCGTAGTTCACCCCGAGAATGAAGCCGCCCTTGATCATATTGGGGAAGATGGCCACGCTGGAGGCGTCGTTGAGCATGTTGGGCGGAATCGATTCGATCGACAATCCGAAGAACTCATCGAGCGTCTGCCGGGCCATCACGACGGTCTGGATTTCAGCCGTGCCGTAGGTCATCGCCTGCGGGATCGGCTGGGCGACCGGTTGAGCGACCGACTGGGGCATCGGCTGCGGGGCAAACTGGGCGACGCTGGTGGTGGCGGAGACGACCGCAAGCAGGCCGCTGGTGAGTCGGAAAAACTTCTGCATGACGCATCCTTTCGCGGGTTGGGGGGAGGATCGTAGCGACCCCCCCCGAGCCGCGTCGAGACGTCTGGATCTGCGGTGTTGACGCACAAAACAACCTCGCCGCCTGCCACCGGGCTCGCGCCCGGTGCTGTTTGGGGTGGAACACAGAAGCTCGCGCCCGGTGCTGTTTGGGTCGCAAGCCGTTCTTCCACAAAGCCGCCGGCGCAAGCCGGCGGGCCGCCCCGGGGAAACACCGCCGAACCTTACAGGCGGGCGTGGGCTTCGTGGAGCAGATCCTCGGTCTCATCCCAGCCGATGCAGCCGTCGGTGATCGACACTCCATATTCCAACTCCGCGCGATCCCGCTGCACCGGCTGACTGCCCGGGTTGATGTTGCTCTCGAGCATCATGCCCACGATCGAGCGGTCGCCGGCCACACGCTGCTCGAGCACGTCGCGCCACACGACCGATTGCCGGCGGTGATCCTTCCCGGAATTGGCGTGGCTGCAGTCGACGATGATCCGCGGCGCGAGACCGGCCGCCTCGAGCCGCTGCCGGGCGTCATGCATCACCTCGGCCGAATAGTTGGATCCGCTGCGACCACCCCGCAGCATGAGCACGCCCCAGGG
>CAYZFV010000159.1:0-3445 GCA_964477765.1 uncultured Candidatus Kuenenia sp. | reverse complement strand
ACAGCGCGGCCTGGGTCTTCGGCGGCGTGCGGTTGATCTCGTCGGCCAAGACGACGTTGGCGAACAACGGTCCTTCAAGAAACCGAAACTGCCGGCCGCCGGTGGCCCGATCCTCCTCGAGCACGTCGGTACCGACGATGTCGGCGGGCATCAGGTCGGGCGTGAACTGGATGCGGCTGAACGACAGGTCGAGGCTCTTGGCCAGGGTGCTCACCAACAACGTTTTCGCCAGGCCCGGCACCCCCTCCAGCAGGCAGTGCCCGCGGCTGAACAGGCAGATCAACAGTTCGTCGACCACCTGCTGCTGGCCGACGATGACCCGCGAGAGCTGATCGAGAATGCGGTCGTGGGCCTCGTGCAGGCGTTCCACGGTGGCGGGATCGAGGGGGGCGGCGGTCATGAACGACTCCGGAGGGGGGAAACAGACAAAACAATGGTGGCCGCGGGCGGGCCGCGGCCTTCAGCGCTGGTAGATGGGGAGCGCGCCTTTGTCGAGTTGGAGAATCGTGAGGTTGGTGGCCGTGGTGTAGACCTGACCGATGTACCCCTGCGGCCAGAACAGACCGGCGTTGTCTTTCTGCGCCTCGGAGACGAGCCGCTTCTCGATCTGATCACGGTAGGTGGACCACTTCCGCCCCCCTTCCCGATACATCACTTGCGCGTAGTAGAAATGGGCGTAGTGCCAATGGCCGAAGCCGTTGTTGTTGATGTTGCCGAGGTGCTTCTCGGCATAATCGAGCATCCGGGGCACATGCGTGTCGTCATACTCGCCGGCATTGAAGAGACAGGCGATCGCCGCGGCCGAAATGGCCGGCCGGCCGCCGCCCCCCTTGGAACTGTACTGCACTCCGCCATCGGGCATCGTGCAGCGATGAATGTAGGAGATCGCCTTCTCGATGATCTCCCGCGGCACCGGAATGCCGGCGTTGCGGCAGCCGCGGAGCCCCTGCACCTGCGTGATGGTGGTCGAGCCCTCGTCGAAATTGTTGCCATCCTTCGCACTCACGTAGCCCCAGCCCCCGTCTTTTGTCTGGGCCCGTCCCGAGAATTCGACGGCCCGTTCGAGCACGCGGACCACCTCTTCCCGCCGCCGCTCATCCTCCTCCTCGCCAAGCACCTGGGAGAGAAAGAGCATGGAGAAGCCGTGACCGTAGGTGTAGCGATCGTCGGTCTTCGGGTCGCCGACGAGCCCGTTGCTGCGGGATCGGCTCACGAGGTAGTCGACCGCCTGCCGCACGGCTTCGGCATACGGCCCCTGCGTGGTCGTGGAACCTTCCATGAGGAGGGCGGTACCGGCGAGCGCCGTCATCGCCGTGGGGTAACGCTGATCATTGGCGGCCCAGCTGCCTCGCCGCGACTGCCGGGCCACGAGCCAGTCGAGCCCGCGGCGGACCACCTGCTCGACCTTGGCCTCCGAGGCGGCCAGCACCGGCCGTGGCATGGCCGGCCAGGCGACGCTCGCGAGCACCACCGCGATGGCGGCCCGCCGCCATTCGGATCGGTCAGGAAGGAAGGCACCCATACGGATCGCACGCACTCCGGGAAACGGTCGTCAGAACACCTCAAAAGGGAAACGGCAGCGTCAGCAGCCGATGCCACCAGTATTCCAACTCCGTGGCCATATCGCCAGCAACCACCGGCCGGTCGGCCCCGCGGTAGGGAGTCTCGTCTTCCGCGGGTTCCCCGGTGAACCGCAGATCGAGGGGGGTGGTGCCGGGGCCCAGAGGCAGCACCGACACCGTATGGGTCGCCGGGTCGCCGACCAGGTCACAGCCAAACAGCATGTGCTGCGGGGCGAGGATGGTGTCGTCGGCGTGCACGGCCGCACCGGTTCGCTTGTCGAGGCAGAGCACGCTCAGCCGCGGCCGCTCACCGCCGCGACGAGTCTCGATCTGGCGGGCAAAGAGCAGCACCGGCACCGCCTCGGCCTCGCTGGCGCAGAGGCAGTGGTGCAGAATCGTCGCCGGGGCGGGCCAGAGCATGTCGCCGTCAAGCCTGTCGATCGCCCAGATCGAGCCGGTCACGGGCTGTCCGTCCCCGAGCATGGTGGGTGAACGCATCTGCGGCAAGGGGCCGATGGTGCCGATCTTTTCAAGATACTTCGTTTCGGCGGCTGTCTTGGGGCGACCGGCGATCACGAGGTAGCGATCCTGCCAGGGCAACACGACGAGCCGCTCGAGCCCCTGCGGCATTTCGGGAAGGCGGGTGGTGAACGCGACCCGACGGCTCTCGAGGGAAATCATTGTCAGCATTCCCGACGGCTCCAGAATCGCGAGAGCGTCGCCGGCCAGCGTGGCCCGGGCCTGCCCGGAAAAACCACCTACCACGACGCGCTGCATGGTCACCGGATCGATAACCTCCAGATCGACCGTTTCCGCCATCCGGCTACCCGACGTGCCTTCCGAAGACGCGCGTGGCATCAGGGCGAAGACATGTCGGCCGTGGGTCAACAGCCGGTGTTCGCGATCGGGCAGATCGCAGGTGCGAACGACCGCTCCGGTTGCCATGGTGAGCAGCATCGCCGCCCGACCGTTCGCCGGGCTGAGACAGAGATAGTCTTCGTCGCCGAACATGTTCGCCACGTCGGGCACACGGTGGCGTTCCCACACCACGCGGCCGGTCAGCGGATCACATACCTGCAGGAGGCCGTCGACGAGCACCGGCACGCCACTGACGGTCGCCGCGGCTGTTCCGACCGCGACGATGCCGCCGGCGTGCGGCTCTGGAATGGGCATCCCAAGGGGCACGTTTCCGTTCCGTGGAAACTGCCCATTGATCCCGCGGCGGATCGCCACCGTTTGCGGCGGGAGCCCGGTGTCGTGGGTCCACAACTCACGGTGCCCTGCCCCACGACCGAGCGTCGCCGGCCCGGCGAGTTCGTAGGCGGCGAGAAAGCCACCCGATTGCACGATGGCCACCCTGCCCAGAATGGTCACATCGGCAGCCGCTGCGTTGAATCCACCGACGCCGAAGCCATGGTGGCGTTGCTGCTGAATCGTGATCGGCTCGCCGAGCATTCGGCCAAGGGCATCCCGCACGATCAGCCCACCCCGCTGCATGTCAAACTCGACCCGTGCTCCCGGCAGCAGTGAATCACCACCGGCCGTGACTCGCAGCGGCAGCGTTCGCATCGGCTGTGGCCGACGCCCGTCGCCTCCCGCCGCAGCCTTCCCGGCTGTCACGACCACGCGACCCCGCGGCCACGCCTCGTCGATCCGGACATCCGACAATCCTCCCAGTAACGCCCGAGACCGCTCTATCTCGGCGACGCCGAGCCGACGATCCTCCAGAGTTCCCCACCGCGCCATGTCGATGACGGCAAGCTCCCGCCGCACGTCCAACGACCGGGCCGCGGACTCGTCGGTTCCCCCTGCCTCGACCTCGACGCGGATCGCATCGACGCGATCGCGGCGCGCCACGGCCGCCGCACCATCGTGGCCAAACC
>CAYZFV010000158.1:0-3679 GCA_964477765.1 uncultured Candidatus Kuenenia sp. | reverse complement strand
GAGTTCCGCCGGGGCGAGGTTGATCACGATCCGTTCATTGGGGCGGTTGAAGCCGGAATTGACCATCGCCCGGGCGACCCGGTGAGTGCTCTCGCGGATGGCCGTGTCGGGCAGGCCGACGAGCACCGTGGCCGGCAGGGCCCCGGCCGACACGTCAACCTCCACATCGACCGGCACGGCATCAATTCCAAACAGCGAAAACGTCTGCAGTCGGGCAAGCATGGCGATACTCCTGGCGTGAGAAAACGAAAGTCGAAAACCCGAAACTCCACAGAAGTGTACAGGCGTATATATTTTGTGCAAGAGGGCCAGGAATCATTTCTGGGTGCGGTGGGGGTGGCCACCAGCGTGCTCCCGTTGTCGCCCGTGTTTGCGGAACCAGTCGCGGCTCGACTATCCTTTCCCCCATGAAAACTCTCACGCGTCGCGATTTTGTGCGGGCCGGCATCGTCGGAGGGGTCGCGGTGGCGACCCCGCGTCGGCCCCTCTGGGCCGCCAACGCCAATGATGAAATCAATGTCGGATTCATCAGCTGCGGCGGCCGCTCGAGCGGTCTCATGAGCTCCTTCGCAAAGATCGAGGGCGTGACGATCGGCGGCCTCTGTGATCCCGACGAGCAGCGGCTCAAGGCGGCAAGCAAGCGGTTTCCCAAAGCCCGCACCTGGGCCGACCTGCGAAACCTCCTCGACGACGATGGGATCGATGCCGTCGTCGTTGCGACCTGCAATCACTGGCACTGCCTGGCGGCCATCTGGGCGATGCAGGCCGGGAAAGACGTGTATGTGGAAAAGCCGCTCTCCCACAGTCAGTGGGAGGGCCAGCAGACGGTGGCCGCGGCGCGCAAACTGGGTCGGATCTGCCAGGTGGGCACGCAGCAACGGTCCGATCCGATGCAGGCCGAGATCAAGAAGTTCCTCCACGAGGAGCAGGCCCTGGGCAAGATTCTCTCAGCCCGCGTCAACCGGATCGGCCTGCGGGCGAGCATCGGCAAACGGGCAACCCCGCTCGAGATTCCCAAGGACGTGGCCTACGACCTCTGGCTGGGGCCGGCCCAAGACGAGCCGATCTATCGCGACAAACTCCAGTATGACTGGCACTGGGATTGGAACACGGGCTCCGGCGAGATGGGCAACTGGGGCGTGCATGTGCTCGACGATGTCCGCAACGTCGTCTTCCGCGACAGCGTGGCCCTGCCGCGACGCATCCAGGGGATCGGCGGCCGCGTCGCCTGGAACGACGCCGGCCAGACGCCAAACGTCCACATGGTGCATTTTGAAACCGGCTCGATTCCGGTCAGCATCCATCTTTGCAACATCGCCGCGACTCCCGCCGGCAAGCAGCCTCCGGCCCATCCCGGTCCGGGAAGTGGCTACATCGCCTTCTGCGAAGGGGGCCGTTATGAGGGCCGCCGCGCTGGCGGGGTCGCCTTCGATGCCGACGGCAAAGAGATCCGCCGCTTCTCGGGCAACGCCGGCGACGATCTGCATCAGCAAAACTTCGTCGACGCCGTGCGGGTCCGCGATGCCTCGTTGCTGAAGGCCGATGTGGCGGTGGGCAACGACTCCACGGGCTGGTGCAATCTGGCCAACATCGCGTATCAGGCAGGCTCACCCTACAGCCCGCAGGCCATCGCCGATGGGTTTCCACAGATGGAAGGGCTGGCCCGCGAGATGGCGGAGATGCTTGCCGGCCATGGCCTCGCCCTCGACAGCGGCGGTATTCTCGCCAGCCCGATCCTCGAGATCGACTCCGCGAGCGGGCAGTTCACCGGCCCGTCGGCAGAGGCCGCCAACCAGTTTCTGAAGCGGGAGTATCGCGACGGCTACGTCGTGCCCGAGATCGGCTGACCGTTTCGTTTTGCGTTCGAGACGCACGTGATATGGACAACCAGATCGGTGTTTCTCGGCGTCGGTTCCTCGCCTGCCTGACGGGAGCGTTGTGGGGCGTCATTGCCGCTGCGATCCCGGGCTGGAGCCCAGCCGCCGAGCCTGAGTGGCGACCGCTCTTTGATGGCAAGGATCTGGGGCAGTGGAAGCCGACGCCGTTTGGCGGCGAGGGGGAGGTGCGGGTCGAGGAGGGGCTCCTGCGGGTCGCCGTCGGCTCCGACATGAGTGGCATCACCTGGACGGGTGAGTTTCCCCGCACCAGTTTTGAGGTGTCGCTCGAAGCCCGCCGCGACGACGGCTTCGACTTTTTCTGCGGGCTCACGTTTCCTGTCGGTGACGGAGCCTGCTCGTTGATCGTGGGTGGCTGGGGCGGCACGGTCGTCGGTCTGTCGAGCATCGATGGGCTCGACGCCTCGCAAAACGCCACGACGACGGCGGGTGATTTTGAGTCCAACCGGTGGTATGCGATTCGTGTTCAGGTGACGCCGCGGCGGATCGTCTGCCTCATCGACGACAAGCAGGTCGTCGATCAGGCCGTGGAGGGGCATACGTTTGACGTCCGCGGCGAAATGCTGCCGGCCCGTCCGCTGGGCATCGCCACCTATGCCACTGCGGCAAGCCTCCGCAACCTCCGCTGGCGGCCGCTGCCGCCCGACCATGAGTGACGCCGATCCGCATGACGACAAGCTGCGTCGACGCATCGCCGCCGAGGCGGCCCGTCTGATGGCCCGGGGTGTCGACTCGCAGCGGTCGCGGCTGCGGGCGGCCCGGCGGATCATGCGGGGCTGGGTGCCCGAGCACCAACTGCCCACCCACGACGAGATCCGGGGCGGCTTCGGGCATCTTGTCGGCGATCGGTTTGATCGCATCGCCGATCTCCTGCGGCCGCTGGCGAGACTGCGGCAGGATCCGGCGCGGCATCCGGAAGGTGATCCGCTCGAACACGCGCTACAGACCTTTCAGCATGTGTATACAGAGCGGCCCTTCGACGAAGAACTGCTCACGGCGGCGCTGGTGCATGATGTCGGCAAGGCGATCGACCGAGGGGATCCGCTCGCGGCCGGGGTCGCCGCCCTCGACGGGCTGATCACGCCGCGGACCCGCTGGCTGCTGGAATCGCTCGAGGCTGCCCACGCCTTTGCGGCCGGCACGCTCGGCCACCGGGCGCGGCAGCGGCTGCAGTCGCATCCCGACTTTCTCGACGTGGAACTGCTCGCCTCGGCCTGCCGGCAGGCTCATGCCCGCGGGGCTGCCAGCCCCGCGCTCGACGAAGCGGTCGAGATCCTGCGGCGGCTCGGCGCCGAGGCGGCCGCCGAGTGATTACTCGGGGGACTGGCCGTCGAGGGCAGCCTTCACCTTTTCCCGGGCGACTCGCCAGCGGGATTTGACGGTTCGTGGCGAGCACTCGAGCAGGTCGGCGATCGTTTTCTGGTCGGCTCCCACATACCAGACGAGATGAAACAGTTCCCGGTCGTCATCGGGGAGGGCGGCGATCGCCTCGTGAAATCGGGTCCAGCGGTCGAGCAGCGGATCCGAGCCAGACGCCAAATCGACAAACCGGGCGCCCGTGGCGGGGGCCGCTTCCCGGGGCATCACGTTCGACGCGTGGTTGGCCGCGTAGGACTGCGGCCCGGCATGATGTCGGGCGAGATCGATCAACTCCCGGTGCAGTTGCGTGGCCGCCAGAGCCATGACAGACCGTGCCGATGTCACCGGCACTTCGGCCAGGGCGCGGTGGAGTCGGAGGGCCGCGTTTTGAAAGACGTCGTCGGTGTCGTCCCAGCGGCGGACGG
>CAYZFV010000157.1:0-4229 GCA_964477765.1 uncultured Candidatus Kuenenia sp. | reverse complement strand
AGTTTCCGCAGCGGATCGTGATCTTCAGTCCCCACCCCGATGACGACGTGATCAGCATGGGAGGCACGCTGATCCGCCTCTGCGAGCAGGGTCACGAGGTACACGTGGCCTACCAGACCAGCGGCAATATCGCCGTGTGGGACGAGTCGGCCGACCGCCACGTCGACTTCGTCGAGGAGTTTTGCCATGCCTTCGGGGTCGGCATGAAGACCGGGGAGATCGCCGAGCGGATTCGGGAGTTTCTCCGCACGAAGCATCCAGGAGCGGTCGACATCGACGAACTCCAAACCGTGAAGGGGCTGATTCGGCGGACCGAGGCCCGAGCGGGCGCCCGCTATTCGGGCGTGTCGCCAGAGCGGATCCATTTTCTTGACCTCCCCTTTTATGAGACGGGGCGGGTCCGCAAGAAGCCGATCGGTCCGGAAGACATCTCGATCACCGCCCGCCTGCTCGAAACGGTGCAGCCCCATCAGATCTACGCCGCCGGCGATCTCTCCGATCCGCACGGCACCCATCGAGTCTGTCTGGGCGCGGTAACCGCGGCGCTCGAGCAGGTGAGTGATCAACAATGGGCGCGGCACTGTGAACTGTGGCTCTACCGGGGCGCCTGGCAGGAGTGGGAGCCGCACGAAATTGAAATGGCCGTGCCGCTTTCACCCGACGAGGTGGAGCGGAAACGCATGGCGATCTTCAAGCATGAGAGCCAGAAAGATCGGGCGCTCTTCCCCGGGCCCAACGACGCACGGGAATTCTGGCAGCGGGCCGAGGATCGCAACCGCGAGACGGCCCGGGTCTACGACCGGCTCGGCCTCCCTGAATACGAGGCCATCGAAGGGTTTGTGCTCCATCGCCACGACGGCTCCCACTGATCCATCTTGAAAGACGTGTCAGCCGGCGGTGGCGGGGCCAAAGACGGTGCGTCGCGCGACGCTCCACCAGCCTGGCTGGTCGAGCCCACGGTAGGGAGAGTCGGCCGGCAGGTTTTGCACCAGGTGCTCATGAGCCGGCTTCAGGTTGTGGTAGGGCATCGACGGAAACAGATGATGCAGGGCGTGGTAGCGGATGGAGAAGGGGAAGAAGAGCCAGGTGAGCGGATCCCGGCCGGTGAAATTGCAGGAGTCGAGGATGTGGGCTTCCCATGAGACGGCGTCACCGTCGCCGGCGAAGTGATGGTCGGCGAGTTGCCGCATCTGGTTGAGCACCACCGTGGTGAGGGCGAGCACGTAGAGGAGGATGATCCGGCTCGGCGGGGCGACACCGAGGAAAATGGTGGTGGGGATCATCGCCGCACGGATGAAGCACGGGATCTCCAGCATCGTGATGGCCCACCGGTCGAACGACGTGACCCGTCGGCGATAGTGGAGGTTGAGCGTCAGCGAACTGGCCCGCTCGAGCACCGCCTGCCGCAGGCCGTGGGAAAGAAACGTGAGTGGGGCGAGGAGAAACCGGAGAAACACGGCGATCGGAAAAACAAGGATGAAGGCGGCATAGCCGACCGCACTCCGCCAGTTGCCCGCCTCGAGGACGTTGGCCACATATTCGGGGTCTTCCGGCGTGCCATACATCCGAGCACTGTGGTGATCGCGATGATGACGGGTGAAGAAGGGAGAGGGCGTGAGCGTCATGGTGCCGACGAGCAGATTCCACGCCACCTTGAAGGCCCGCATCTCGTGGTGGCCGAGATGGCAGACCTCGTGGATCAACGAGCCCAGCCGGTAGAGCCAGAACACGGCCACCGGGAAGGCCGCCAACTGCTGCCACGAACCGAGCGGAGAGAGCAGGTAGAGCGTGGCCGACCCGTAGGCGAGCACCAGCGACAGCACAAAATCGACCCAGTACCGCCAGGGTTTGACCGCGAAATAGTCGGTCGGGGCGTCGCGGATCACGCGGCGGGCGTCGCTCACCCAGCCGGATTCTCCCTCCTCTGGAGCGTCTGCGGCCTCAAACTGAGCCTGAGTGGAGCAAACGGCGGAAGCCGGCATGGCGAGTCCTTTCGACGGTGAAAACGCATTCCAGCGAGCCAAGTATGAGACCAGAAACGGCCGCCCACGCCTACCCCCGAAAAAGGCCATTCCCGGCCTCTTCCGCGGCTCACGCCACGCCGTGGCGAATCGCCCAGACGGCCGCCTGCGTGCGGTCGTTGAGCGACATCTTGCGGAGCAGGTTTTGCACGTGCTCCTTGACGGTCTCCACGCTGATTTCCAGCGAGTCGGCGATTTCCTGGTTGGAGAGCCCCATCGCGATCAGGCGCAACACCTGGGATTCCCGCGGCGTGAGTTGCACCTCGGCATTCGAGAGGGCGGTGCGGTTGGCCATCGCGCCGGCCATGCGGCGGAGTTCGCTCGACCGCGCCGGCTCCCGGCCGTCGGCAGCGGCATTGACGGCCGCGATGATGTCGGATCGGGAGGCCGATTTGAGCACGTAGTCGTGGGCCCCGGCCGAGACGGCCCGGGCCACGTAGGTGGGATTGTCGAAGGCCGAGAGCACCACCACCCGCGTTTCGGCCGAGGCAGACCTGATCCGCTTGATCGCGTCGATGCCGTCGGTATCGCCCAGCCGCACGTCGAGCAACACGACATCGGGCTTGTGCTTTCTGGTCGCCTTCACGGCCCCGTCGCCATCCTCGGCCTCCGCCACGATCCGCACGCCGGAATCCTTGAAGAGGCTGCCGAGGCCCTGACGGACAATTTCATGGTCATCGGCTATGACAACGGTCGTCGGCATGATTCTGCTCCGGTTTCGCGTCTTCCCTGAAAATCGAATACTTTGAAACGATGACAACGTACAACGCGCGGGGGGCCTCTGAACAGGGGTCTGCCAACAAGAAAGATTGCCCCTCGAAAAAGGGGGTCTTGGCGGGCGGTCCGCTGGTCTGCTTCGAGGGTTCCGGGGTGGTCGGGGTGATCAAGCCGGCCGGTCTGCCCACCCAGGCGCCGGCGGGCATCGAGTCGCTGGAGCGGTGGCTCCGCGCGAGACGCGCCCCGGGGGACTATCTGGGCGTGCCCCACCGGCTCGACCGGGCGGTGTCGGGGGTGATGCTCTTTGCCGCGACGCCGCGGGCAGCCCGCCAACTCTCGCGCCAGTTTGAGCGCCGCCAGATCGTGAAGACCTACCTCGCGCTCACCGAGCTGCCTGCCGACCCGGCGGCAGCCGCGGAGTTGGTGGCCGGGGAGTGGCAGGAATGGATCGACTCTGTCGCCAAGATTCCCGACCAGCCACAGGCGCGGATCGCGGCCGACGGCGAGGCAGGCAGCCGGCAGGCCGAGACGCGGGCCCGCTTGCGTGGCAGCTTTGTCGGTCCCGACGGCGTGGGCACGGCCATGCTCGAACTCCAGCCGCGGACCGGACGGATGCATCAACTGCGGGTGCAGGCGGCAGCCCGCGGTCTGCCGATCCTCGGCGACGTCGTATACGGATCGCGTCGCGACGATCCGGCGGCGGCTGGCATCGCGCTGCATGCGTGGCGGATTGCGTTCACCGATCCAGACACCAGGGAGCCACGCGAACTCGAGGCACCACTCCCGGAAGCGTGGCCGGGTGCGTGCCGCGAGTTTCTTGTCCCGCGTTGATGACTGCCCGTTATAGCGCGGGGATCCAGCCGACGTGGATGAGCCACTGGTGGAGCCAGGGGAGTGTCCACGGATTCCAGGTCGGAAAGGCGACCGACAGGGACGACAGGGCCAGGAGCGCGAGCGCCACACCGCGGCCCAGGCGGCTCCCCGCGAGATGGTCGATGGCCGGCACGGCCGCCACCACCCACAAGGGCGCGAGCCAGAAAGCCCAGCGAAAGCCCGATGTCATCCCGCCATAGTTGCGGTCGATCTGCGGACGGCTGAGATAGAAAATGATCACGGCCAGCGAGACCGCCGCGATGGCGATCGCGAGCCGACGGCGGAAGGTCGACGGCGCGCTGGAGGAATGACCGCCGTCTCGCCCGGCCAGCAGCAGGAGCCCGGGAATGACCAGGAGCCAGGCGGGGGTGAGCGAGAAGATGCCATGGTGCCCCACGAGCGCATGGAACGCATAGGCAAGCGGCGACGCCTCACCCCGATCGATGCCGCCCGGAGATCGCCAGTAGCTGGTGAGCGTGCGGCCATTGGCCAGCGGCAGCCGATAGTCGTACCAGTTGTCGGGGTTCCACTCGGCGCCCGGCGGTTCGACGGCGATCGCCGTGCCGGCGCCGCGGTGTCCATAGGGGGGCACCAGATCGCCGTGGGCCAGCCAGTTGG
>CAYZFV010000156.1:0-13833 GCA_964477765.1 uncultured Candidatus Kuenenia sp. | reverse complement strand
GCCTCCGGCCTCCGGGCCGAGCAGCCGGGATGGCTCCCCGCCGCGACCATCGAGGCCGGCCGTATCGCGGCTCAGCAGTACCTTCGTACCGAGGGGCGGCTGTATGTGCGGGTGTTTCCCCACAAGTCGGTGACGTCGATCCCGCTCGAGACGAGAATGGGAAAAGGCAAGGGCGAGCCCGAGTTTTGGGCGGCCGTCATCAAGCCGGGCACGATTCTCTACGAGATCGGCGGCGTGAGTGAGGATGCGGCTCGGCTGTGCTTCGCACGGCTGGCCCACAAGATGCCGGTGCGGGTGCGGTTCGTGAAGCGGCGGGTGATGTAAGGGCCTGCCACCAGCAGCCGAGTGCAACCAAGAGAATCAGACCGAAGCGGATTGAAGACATGAGCAAAGCCAAAGAACTCAGGGAAATGAGCGACGAGCAGATCAGCCTGGTCTGCAAAGACGCCGCCGAATCGCTGTTTCGCCTGCGGATGCAGGCGCAGACCGAAAAGCTCGCCGCGCCCACCGACATGAAGAAACTCCGTCGCACGATCGCCCGCTGCCAGACCGTGCTGACTGAGCGGGCGGCGAAGGCCGATGTCGGGTCGCAGGCCTCCACCGTGTCCGCAACCTAGACGCCTCACCACGCATTCGATCATCAGGAACATTTCCCATGCCCAAGCGAGTCGAAACAGGAACCGTGACCAGCGCCGCGTCAAGCAAGACGCGGCGGGTCGAGATCCCGCGGGTGGTTCGCCATCCGAAGTATGACCGGATTCTCCACCGCCGCACCGTCTGCCACGTGCACGACGAGCAGGAGGAATCGCAGCCCGGCGACCTCGTGGAGATCGTCGAGTGCCGGCCGCGGAGCCGGCTGAAGCGGTGGGAACTGGTGCGTGTCGTGCAGAAGAGCCGGGCAGTCGATCTGGCGTCGCTCCGTAGCGGGGCCCGGGCCACCGAGATGCGGGAGTCGGCCGCACGTGCCGAAGAGGCCGCGGTGACGGGCTCCGAGGGCGAGTCGCGTGACGAAGAAGGGGCCGCCACATGATCCAGATGCAAACGCGGCTGCAGGTGGCAGACAACACCGGTGCCAAAGAGGTGATGTGCTTCAAGGTGCTCGGCGGCAGCAAGAAGCGGACCGCCGGCATCGGCGACGTGATCGTCTGCAGTGTGAAGAGCGTGATTCCGGGCAGCGACGTGAAGAAGAAGGCCGTCGTGAAGGCGGTGATCGTGCGGTGCAAAAGCCCGACGCGACGAGATGACGGCAGTTATGTGCGGTTCGACAGCAATGCCTGCGTGATCATCGACAACGACAAAAATCCGAAGGGCACGCGAATCTTCGGGGCCGTGGCCCGGGAACTCCGCGACCGCAATTTCATGAAGATCGTCAGTTTGGCGAGCGAGGTGGTGTGATGATGATACGTTCCGGCGATCTCGTGGAAGTGAAGACGGGCAACGCCCGCGGCACGCGGGCCAAGGTGCTCTCCGTGCTGCCGGCCAAGGGGAAGCTCGTTGTGGAGGGCGTCAATCGCGTCTATCGGCACATCAAGCGGAGCCAGAAAAACCCGCAGGGCGGGCGGCTCAGCAAGGAGATGCCGGTGGATGCCTCCAACGTGCTGATCGTCTGCCCGGCCTGCGGCAAGGCGACGCGGATCGGCGTGAAGGTGGAGGCTGACGGCAGCCGGTCGCGGGCCTGTCGGAAGTGCGGAGCTGATCTCGGCACCATTCGGAAGGCGAAAGCATAGGCAGAGCGTCAGGCCCAGCGACGCGAACAGATCAAATCAAGTCCAGGAATGTGGTGATGGCAAAAAAGACGAAAGCACAACCCGCTGCATCAGGGCCCGTCGGGGCCCCACGGATGCTCGAGCATTACGTGAATACGGTGCGGCCGGAACTGGCCAAGAAACTTACGACGACCAATCCCCATGCGATTCCCAAGCTGGAAAAGATCGTTGTCAACATGGGTGTTGGCGTGGCCGTGAGCGAGAAGAAGTATCTCGAGGAGGCGATCGCCGCGATGGCCCAGGTGACCGGCCAAAAGCCGATTGCGACGCTTTCCAAGGCGGCCGTCTCAGGGTTCAAGCTCCGGGAGAATCTCCCGATCGGCTGCAAGGTGACGCTGCGAGGTCGGCGGATGTATGAGTTTCTCGATCGGCTGGTGTCGCTCGCGCTCCCCCGGGTTCGCGACTTCCGCGGCCTCTCCCGCACCGCGTTTGACGGCCACGGCAATTACAGCCTGGGGCTCGCCGAGCAGAACGTGTTTCCGGAGATCAACCCCGACAAGTTCACCCGACCGCAGGGCATGAACATCACGTTTGTGACCACCGCTCGCACCGACGACGATGCCCGCGAGTTTCTCGTGGCCATGGGAATGCCGCTCAAGAAGGAAGGCGAAGAGGGGGCCGCGGCGTAGCGGCTCCAGACGACCGATTGGAGAGTTGATGCGTCTCCTTTGACGGGGACGAGACCAGGAACCAGGTATGGCAAGCAAATCGAAGATCGCAGCCGCCAAGCGACCGCCGAAGTTTTCCACGCGGAAGGTGCATCGCTGCATGCTGTGCGGCCGGCCGCGGGCCGTCTATCGCAAGTTTGGCATGTGCCGCATCTGTTTTCGAAAGCTCGCCGACCTGGGGTGTATTCCGGGCGTTCGCAAGGCCAGTTGGTAGAGGACCACAAACCATGATGACTGATCCGATCGCCGACATGCTCACCCGTATCCGCAACGCTGTTCGTATCGAACGGCCCACGGTGGAGGTACCCGCTTCAAAAGTGAAACGCGGCGTGGCCGACGTGCTCAAGCGGGAGGGTTTTATTTGGGACTGGCGGGAGGTGGAGGGTGGACCCGTACCCAGCCTGCAGTTGGAACTCAAATATGGCCCGAACGGGGAGCGACTGATCCGCCACATCAAGCGGGTGAGTTCGCCCGGTCGGCGGGTCTACAGCCGCTCGGCGCGGCTTCGCCCCGTGCTCGGCGGATTGGGAATCTCGATCCTCTCCACGTCGAGCGGCGTGGTGAGCGATCGGGAGGCGCGGCAGCGGAAACTCGGCGGAGAAGTGCTCTGCGAACTTTGGTAGGTCGCCACAGGCAAAGACCCGCATAGACAGGCAATCGTTTCAAGCATTCAGGATTTCGAGGATCAGGACATGTCCCGTATCGGCAAAGCCCCCGTGCAGATTCCGAAAGGCGTGAAAATCGCCGTCGAGGCGGGCACGGTGAAAGTGGAAGGCCCCCTCGGCAAACTCGAGCAGCGGCTGCATCCCGCGGTTTCCGTGGAGTTCGACGCGGCCGGGGGCGTGCTCTCCGTTAACCGGGCCGATGACAATCGGGTTTCGCGTTCGGTGCACGGCCTCACGCGGGCCCTCATCGCCAACATGGTGGAGGGCGTCGAGAAGGGCTTTGAGAAAAAGCTCGAGATCGTGGGCGTCGGTTATCTGGCGGCGATTCAAAACAACGTGCTGCAGCTCCGTGTGGGATTTGCCAACGAACTGCACGTGCCGATTCCGAAGGGGCTCACCGTGACCTGCCCCGACCAGACACATGTGAGCATCAAGGGCATCGATAAACAGCAGGTGGGTCAATTTGCCGCCGAAGTGAGGGCCCTGCGGAAGCCGGAGCCCTACAAGGGCAAGGGGATCCGCTACGAAAACGAACAGGTCCGACGGAAGGCCGGCAAGGCCGTCACCAAGTAACCGTAATTCCACTTCACCACAACCAAATCAGCCATGGACCACGCCCGCACGATTCTTCGTCAACGTCAGCGTCGCAGCTACCGCGTGCGGCGCCATCTTCGCGGCACCGCCGAACGGCCCCGGCTCACGGTCTTTCGCACGAGCAAGCACATCTACGCCCAGATCATCGACGACGCGGCCGGCCTTACGCTGGTGTCGGCGAGCACGATGGATAAAAAGCTCCGCGACAGCGTCGGGTTCGGGGGCAACCAGACCGCGGCCGCGGCGGTAGGGCAGGAGGTTGCCAGCCGGGCGAAGGCGGCAGGGATCTCCAAGGTCTGTTTTGATCGTGGGGCCTTCCGCTACCACGGCCGCGTCGCGGCTCTGGCCAACGCAGCCCGCGAAGCCGGGCTCGAGTTCTGATACACCACACGAAGTACGAAGTTCACCGCCCAAGCGATTTTTTTAGAGGGAGCCAGACGTGTCGACCGGAACCAGACAAGAAAAAGAGTCCCGCGCCGGGGGTGAGTTTGCCGAGAAGGTCGTGAAGGTGCGGCGCTGCGCCACCGTCGTGAAGGGCGGTCGTCGATTCAGCTTTGCCGGCCTGGTGGTTGTCGGCAACGGCCGTGGCAAGGTGGGGGTCGGGGACGGCAAGGCGAACGAGGTGCCGCCGGCGGTCGAAAAGGCGATCAAGGATGGCATGAAGAATCTCGTCGAGGTTCCTCTCGACGGGGGTACGATCCCGCACCGCGTCGAAGGCTTCAGCGGCACCTCGAAGGTGCTCCTCCTTCCGGCCAGCCCGGGCACGGGCATCATCGCCGGGGCGGCCGTGCGGGCGGTGTGTGAGTCGGCCGGCATTCATGACGTTCTGACGAAGTGCCACGGCTCCACCAATCCGGTCAACCTTGTGAAGGCCGCCGTCGAGGCCCTCAAGCAGCTGCGGACGAAGGCCGACGTGGAGCGGCTCCGCGGCGTGTCGCTGGGCCACGAGCAGACGCACTGAGTCTTGCACGAAATCTGTTTTTCAACCTGCAAACAACCCCCCGATCACCGGAGCTCCGGCCATGAGACTCAACGACGTCAATCGAGGCGTGCACAAAAACAAGAAGCGGTTGCGAGTGGGCCGGGGGCCCGGTTCGGGCCGCGGCAAGACGTCGGGTCGCGGCCACAAGGGGCAGGGCCAGTTGGCCGGCTGGTCGGCGCCGTCGATTTTCGAGGGCGGCCGTTCCCCGATCATCCGACGGCTTCCCAAGCGCGGCTTCCACAACAGTCATGCCCGCACGGTGGTGGCTGTCAACGTGGCTGTCCTTGAAGAGGTTTTTGCTGCTGGTGACGAGGTGACGCCGGATGTGGTCCGGGCCCGCGGCATCTGCAAGGGCATCTGGGACGAACTCAAGATTTTGGGCGACGGGAAGCTCACCAAGTCGCTGAAGGTTTCCGCGCACCACTTCAGCGCCCAGGCCCGGGAAAAGATCACGGCTGCCGGCGGCTCGGTGACCGATGTGGCCGGCCCGGCGCCCGTGAAGCGGGGTAGCGGAAAAAAGAACACGAAACAGGGATCGCCGAAACCGCGGGCCGAGGGGTAATCTCGGTCGCCGGTCGCGGCATGCCTCGGCAGGGCCGAGGCTTCGGCGTGCCGCGCACGATCAAGGAAAGGAACCGACTTCGTGCTCGAGAAACTCAGGATCATTTTTACGATCCCCGAACTGCGGCAGAAGATTCTGCTCACGCTGGGGCTGCTGGCGATCTACCGGGTCGGCTGGCAGGTCCCGCTCCCGATCGTCGATCCGAAGGCGATGACCGCCTTCGCGGAGCAGTCGGAGGGGATCGCCGATCTGCTCAAGACCGTGGCCGTGTTTTCGGCGAGCCAACTCTCGCAGGCGACGATTTTCGGGCTCGGGATCATGCCGTACATCTCGGCATCGATTATCTTCCAACTGCTCGGCACTGTGTGGCCGCCCTTGGAGCGTCTGCAGAAGGAAGGGGAGGCCGGCCGCAAGAAAATCAACGAATACACGCGGTACGCGACGGTGTTCGTCTGTCTGCTGCAGAGTTGGGCCTATGTGGCATTCCTGTCATCCACCCGCATCGGGGAAATGTCGCTCATCCAGTCCGACTTTCTCGTGGACGGAAGACTGCCGTTTGTCTGGCAGCTCGTGGCCGTGCTCACGATGACCGCCGGCACGATCTTCCTGATGTGGCTCGGGGAACAGATCGACGAGTTTGGCATCGGCAATGGCATCAGTCTCCTGATCATGGCCGGCATTCTGGCGGGCATGCCCAGCGCCCTGATCGAACTCGGGGGCGACACGAGCTGGGAACTGGGCGGCGGCGGCGGCAAGATGGGCATCGAAACGCTGCTCGTGCTGGCTGCGCTCTTCGTCAGCGTCGTGGCGGGAGTGGTGTTTATGACCCAGGGGCAGCGGCGGATTCCGACGCAGAGCGCCAAGCATGTGCGGGGTCGGCGGGTCTATGGCGGCACCCGGCAGTACCTGCCGCTTCGCGTGAATCAGGCCGGCGTGATGCCGATCATCTTTGCCAGCTCGCTGCTCCTGTTCCCGCAGATGATCTTCCAGTATTTGGCGAACGCCTATCCCGGCAATTCGATTCTGGCCTCACTGCAGGATTCGTTTACGCGGGGGCAGTCGCTTCTCTACAACGTGCTGTATGTGCTTCTGATCTACTTCTTCTGTTATTTCTGGACGGCAATCACGTTCAACCCGAAGGAAATGGCCGATAACCTGAAGAATTTCGGAGCCTTCATTCCTGGATACCGGCCCGGCAAGCGGACCGCCGACCATCTCGAGCGGGTCATGGAGCGGATCACCTATGTCGGTGCCGCGTTCCTGTCACTGGTGGCTGTCATCCCCACGATCATCAGTGGAGCCCTCGGGATTCCCGCCCAGATCGCCAGTTTCTACGGCGGCACGGGGCTGCTGATCGCTGTGAGCGTGGCATTTGACCTGGTGCAGAAAATAGACAGCCATCTTGTGATGCGGAATTACACGGGGCTCCTCGAGAAGAACTAGCCGCCCGTGGACAGTTGATGCGGATCATCCTGATCGGACCTCCCGGAGCTGGCAAAGGCACGCAGTGTCAGCGGCTCGTCGAGTATCTCGACGTGCCGCACCTTTCGACAGGCGAGATGCTCCGGGCCGCCATCCAGGCGGGAACGCCCGAGGGATTCACGGCGAAAGACTACATGGAGCACGGGCAACTCGTGCCCGATTCGCTCGTCCTCGCCATGGTCACCAGGCGGCTCGAAGGGTCCGACTGCCGGCTGGGATGTCTCCTCGACGGTTTTCCCCGGACCTTGCCCCAGGCGGAAATGCTCGACGACCTTCTCGAGCGACGAGCCATGACCGTCGATGGCGTGATCGAACTGGCCGTGCCGCGTGAGGAACTGATCCGGCGAATGCTGGCCCGCAGGCGGGCCGACGACAACCCCGAGGTGTTTTCAAAGCGGATTGCCAGCTTTGAAACCCAGACCGCTCCACTCCTCGACTACTATTCCCGCCAAGAAAAGCTTGCGAGTATCGACGGTTTGGGAACGGCCGACGAAATTTTCGAACGCGTCAAGGAGGCCGTGGAGCGATTCGAGAGGCGATCTGGGCCACGCGGGGGCCGCTGAACGGAATCCGTATCTCCCACGCTGGACGGGGCCTGGGATCCCCTATACTTGAGCGAAACCCCTCAACGGAATCGTGAAACCGTGGTGAATCTTCGTTCCGCCCGTGAGATCGCCGCCATGCGGCGGGCCGGCCTGCTTGTGTGGGGCGCCCATCAACTCGTGAAGTCGCTGGTCCGGCCCGGGATCACGACCGGAGAGATCGATGCCGCGGTCGAGCAATTTTTTGCCGAGAAGGGGGCTGTGCCACTCTTTAAGGGCGTGCCCGGGAAGATCCCCTTTCCGGCGGTTTGCTGCATGTCGGTCAACGACGAGGTCGTGCACGGCATCCCCGGGCGGCGGGTGTTGCTCGATGGCGACGTGGTGAGCATCGACACCGGTTGCAAGATCGGTGGTTGGTGTGGCGATTCTGCCGTCACCTACCCTGTCGGTGAGATTTCACCGGAAGTCCGGCGACTGCTTGACTGCACCTCCGGCGTGCTTGGTCTCGCCATTCATTTGATGGGGATCCGAAGCCGCTGGAGCGACGTGGCCTCGGAGATGGCGAAGTATGTCCGAGACCACGGCTTTTCGGTCGTCGAAAACTTCGTCGGGCATGGTATCGGCCGCAAAATGCATGAGGATCCCCAAGTGCCAAATTTCTGTACGCCCGCCTTCCGTCGCAATCACGATTTCGAGCTTGAGCCAGGGCTCGTGATCGCCGTGGAGCCGATGGTCAACATGGGGTCGAAAAAAGTGCGGCCGCTGCCGGACCATTGGACGCAGTCGACGGTCGATGGGAAGCCAAGCGCGCACTTCGAGCACACCGTGGCGATCACCGATGCCGGGCCGCGGGTGCTGACGGCTGCCCCGGAGGCAGGGGAGTCACTCGACGCACCTGTCAAGGCTGAAAAAGCCACCCCCTTGTGAATGCCCCTGCGGTGTTCCTATACTCTGGGGCTCCACAAAACTGCCTCTGGTCGGTCGGCCGGAGGACCCGATTTACGAGTTTGAACATGAAGGTCCGCGCCAGCATTCGTCGCATGTGTGAAAAGTGCAAGATCGTCAAGCGGCGGGGCGTCGTGTTCGTCGTCTGCTCCGATCCGCGCCACAAGCAGCGGCAGGGGTAGGGCGTCCTTCCGTTCCGTCATTACAGCCTCCCGCGACCTGATTCCCGCCTGGACTCAAGCCCATGCCCCGACTTCTCGGCGTCGACATTCCTTCTGAGAAAAAGACGGTCTACTCGCTGCAATATCTGTATGGCGTCGGCCCGCGGGTCGCCCGCGAACTGTGCCACAAGGCAGGGGTCGATCCGTTGGGTTCAGCCCGTGAACTCCACGAAGACGAACTGGCCCGCCTGGCCGCGCTCCTCGACAAAGACTATGTCGTGGAGGGGCAGCTGCGGCGGCAGGTGGCTCAGAGCATTTCGCGGCTCAAAGACATCGCCTGCTACCGTGGCCTTCGCCATCGGCGGGGGTTGCCGGTTCGTGGTCAGCGGACCCGCACGAATGCCCGCACCCGCAAGGGGCCCAAAAAGACGGTGGCAGGCAAGAAGGGCGTGAAGGATCTGAAGTAGCCGGTTCTCGCTCCATCAAGACTCACTCCACGAGGAATTTCCAACCACCATGTCGAAGGTCGCCAAGACGTCGAAAAAGAAAAACGTCACCGCGGGCATCGCGTTCATTCACGCGACGTTCAATAACACGACGGTGACGATTACCGATCCCCGGGGCGACACGCTTTGCTGGGCGAGCGGTGGAACCTGTGGCTTCAAGGGAAGTCGCAAGGGCACCCCCTTCGCCGGCCAGTGCGCGGCCCAGCAGGCCGCCGAGAAGGCCGCGAAATACGGGGTCAAGGATCTCGAAGTTCGCGTGAAGGGGCCGGGAAGTGGACGCGAAAGCGCCATCACCGCTCTCACGGCCGCCGGCATGAACGTGAAGAGTATCGAAGACATCACGCCGCTGCCTCATAACGGCTGCCGTCCGCCCAAGAAGCGGCGGGTCTGAAATCGCAATCGCCCACCCGTCCATGTATTGACTGACTTTGTCGAATCCCTTCCCCAGAACTTTGCCACCAGCCCGCTTACGCTAGGAACCACGTACTCGCCACGCCATGGGACGCATCACAGGACCTGTTTGTCGACTCTGCCGCCGCGACGGATTGAAGCTGTTTCTCAAGGGCAGCCGTTGCGATACCCCGAAGTGCGCCTTCGAGCGCCGGCCCACTCCGCCGGGTGTCGTGCAGCGGCGGCGGCCCAAGGCCACCGACTACGGGCTGCGGCTTCGGGAGAAGCAGAAGGTGAAGCACTATTACGGCGTTTTGGAGCGGCAGTTTCGGACCTACTTCGCGCGGGCCGAACGCGGGAAAGGCAACACCGGCGAAACCTTGATGTCGCTTTTGGAGAGACGCCTCGACAACGTGGTGCATCGCCTGGGCTTCGCGCCTTCGAGGTCCGCGGCCCGGCAGATGGTGATGCATGGTCATCTCACCGTAAACGGTCGTCGCGTCGATGTGCCAAGTTATCTCGTCCGGGCCGGTGACACGCTGCGGATCAAGAATCGGGCCAAGAGTCTGCAGTTGGCTCATGCCGCACTGGCGGAAACTCGCCGCGACGTGCCCGATTTTCTCTCCCGGGTCGAGGGAGGCATCCCGGAGGGGCGGGTCAACCGCCTCCCGGTCGCCGACGACGTGTCGTTGCCGGTGCAGGCCAACCTGATCATCGAGCTGTGTTCGAAGTAGCCCTGATCCGCATTCCTGTTCTCCACACCAATCGGCTTCCAAGGAGTTTTTCATGCACATTCGCTGGCGTGGTCTCGAGCTGCCCGGGGCGGTGACGCCCGACCTCAAGACGCTGTCGTCGACCTACGGCAAGTTCACGGCCGAGCCCTTCGAGCGTGGGTTCGGTACGACCGTCGGCAACAGTCTGCGGCGGGTGCTGCTCTCCAGCCTCGAGGGCAGCGCCGTCACGCAGATCAAGGTGGGTGGCGCCCTGCATGAGTTCACCACGATCAAGGGTGTGTTGGAGGATGTGACCGATATCGTGCTCGCCGTGAAGAGCCTCGTGGTCAAGAACCACAGCGATTCGACCCGCGTAATTCGCGTCGACAAAAGCACCAAGGGGCCGGTGACGGCGGCCGATATTCAGACCGACGAGGCGGTCGAGGTGGTGAACAAGGATCTTGTTCTGGCCACGCTCACCGACGACGTGCCGTTTGAGCTCGAGATGGTGGTCGAAAATGGTCGGGGCTACGTGCCGGCCAGCGAGCACACGCCCGAGGCACAGGAGATCGGCATCATTCCGGTTGATGCGGTGTTCAGTCCCGTGACGCGTGTTCGCTACGAGGTTGAAGAGACCCGGGTTGGCCAGAAGACCAACTATGACAAATTGACGATGGAAATCTGGACCGATGGCACGGTGACGCCGGAAATGGCGTTGGTCGAGGCTGCCAAGATCCTTCGCAAGCATCTCAATCCGTTCGTGGCCTACACACAGCCCGGGCCGGCCGTCAGCCTGCCGGCTGCCGGAGATCTGTTCTCGCTCGAGGCTCCGCTCGAAAGTCGCCTGGGGATGCTCGTCTCCGATTTGCGGCTGTCGTTGCGGGCCAGCAATTGCCTCCACGAGTCGGGGATCGAGACGCTGCGGGATCTGGTTTCGCGAAGCCGTGAGGAACTTCTCGAGGTGCGGAACTTCGGTGAGACAACCCTGCAGGAAATTGAGGAAAAGCTCTCTGAGTTGGGGCTTCGTTTGGGCATGCACACGCCCTCCCCGGCAGAGTCCTGACACCATGAGCACCGACGGCGCACCATTGCCGCCGGTCAGAACCAAGTTTTTGAAGAGGCACAGTTATGCGTCATCGTCGAAAGGGTCGAACCTTGGGCCGCAGCCCCGCGCACCAGCGGGCGTTGCTGCGGAATCTGGCGTCAGCTTTGATGCTCACCGAGCGTGATGTCGATGGAGACGATGACGGGGCGGCCAAGGTGCGTGGCCGAATCATCACCACCTTGGCGAAGGCCAAGGAAGTACGGCCGCTCGTGGAGCGGTGCGTGACAATCGCCAAGCGGGGCCTGGCCGCCGAAGCGCAAGCCAAGGCGTTTGGTACCGAGGCTGAACGGGACTCAGCCGAGTGGAAGCAGTGGCGCACGAGTGACCGGTGGAAGCAGTGGGCCCAGGCGATGGCGCCGGCAGTGGCGGCTCGCCGGAGGGTGATCACGCTCCTGGGCGACAAGAAGGCGGCCCGGGTTCTGTTTGAACAGGTCGCCCCGCGATTCACTGACCGTCCTGGCGGCTATACCCGGATTCTCAAACTCTCGACGCCTCGGCTTGGCGACGCCGGCCCACGGGCGGTGCTCGAGTTTGTAAGCGGTCAGGGGGCTGGATCGGCGGCTCCAGCCCCACAGTTGGCGGCTTCCGGGGGCGGTTGATTCCGCCGCTTGGTTTGATTCGCTGGTCGCCGGTACACTGAAATAAGAGTTTCGTGGCTTCCGGGCATTGACGAGGGCACCATGAATTGCCGCCTCGGTTGGTTGGTTCTGGTCACTCCCTTGGTGGTTGCGTGGCCGGTGTCGGCTGATGACTCGGCCGCCGCTGAGCCTGAGGCGCGAGCGACTCGCCGTCTTGGCCGCAGAACCGACGACTTCGGCATCCCGCATGTCGCGTTCATCAATGCGCAGATCGAGGCCGGCTGGGAAGACGCCGGCATCCGCCCCTCGCGTCCGGCGACCGACGGCGAGTGGTGTCGCCGAATGTACCTCGATGTGATCGGCCGGATCCCCAGCCTCGACGAACTGCAGGCCTTTGAGAAGGACCCGTCGTCGACGAAACGGGCTGAATTGGTCGACCGTCTCCTCGGCGATGACTTTGTGGACGAATACGCACGGCACTGGACCGACGTCTGGACGACCGTTCTGATCGGTCGTGATGTCGATAACGATCAGGTCGACCGGCCCGGGATGCGGCAGTATCTCCGGCGGGCGTTCGCCAAAAACATTCCGTACGACCGCTTCATGGAAGAACTCGTGACGGCCGCGGGGGTGAATCGGAATGCTGAGGGCGTGGAAAATTTCGACGGCGCCGCAAACTTCTTGAGCGGCAAGCTGGAAGAGGGGGGGGTGCAGGCGGCCGCCAAGACGGCCCAAATCTTCCTGGGCATCCAGGTGCAGTGCACGCAGTGCCACGACCATCCCTTCAACAATCACAAGCAAAATCAGTTTTGGGAATTCAACGCGTTCTTTCGGCAGGTCCGCGGCCTGAGGCGGTTTGAGGGCTCCCGCGACATCCAGTCGGTGGAACTTGTCGATGAAGATTTTGCCGGCGAGCAGGGAAACAATCCCGACGAGGCCGAGATCTTCTACGAGCGCCGCAACGGCCTGATGAAGGTGGCCTACCCGGTGTTTGTCGACGGCACGGAAATTTCGCGGAGCGGATTCCTGCCCGGGAAAATGGATGATGGCACCGAATATGGTGTGAATCGTCGGCGAGAATTGGCCCGCCTGATGCGAGAAAGCCCGCTGCTGCCGCTGGCCATCGTCAATCGAATGTGGGGGCAATTTCTCGGCTATGGGTTTACCAAGCCGGTCGATGATCTCGGGGACCACACCCCGCCGTCGCACCCCGAGCTCCTCGAAGGTTTGGCCCGGCGGTTTCGTGAGCAGAGCTTCGACCTCAAGGAGTTGATCCGCTGGATCGTGCTTTCCGAGCCGTATTCGCTGTCGAGTCGCTTTACATCGGCGAATGCCATGGATGACCCGTCGCTCGGAGAGGCCCCGCTCTTCTCCCGCTTCTACATGCGACAGATGCAGGCGGAGCAACTCTACGAGTCGCTCCTCACCGCGACCAAAGCCGACAGGGCAGGGGGCGAGGAGGCCGCCACGATGAAAGACCGCTGGATGTCGCAATTCATCATCGCCTTCGGTACCGACGAGGGAGACGAGGCGACGACCTTCAACGGGTCGATTCCGCAGGTCCTCATGATGTTCAACGGCGACCTCACGAAGAAGGCGGTGTCGGTCGACAAAGGCGGCTTCCTCGATGAGGTCGCCAAGGACGGTGCCAGTAACTCGGCCAAGATCAACGCCCTCTACATGGCGGCCCTGGCCCGGAAGCCGTCGTCGCGTGAAATCAAGACCGCCAATGCCATCATGATCGCCCGCAAAGGAGATGCCGTCGGCGCGCTCCAGGACATCTGGTGGGCCGTGCTCAACTCCAACGAGTTCATCATCAATCACTAGTGAAAGGAACTTTCCATGAGCCGTTTCTTGACCCCGTTTGATGTGTCGCGTCGGCATTTCCTCAGTCACGTGGCGGGGGCGGCGGCTTTGGCCGGGCCGGCCACCGCGTTCACCAACTCGATCCTCGCCAACGCGGCCGACATGAAGAAGCGGCATAAGGCCGCGATCCTGCTGTGGATGGGGGGTGGCCCGAGCACGATGGACATCTGGGATCTCAAGCCGGGGGCCGCGACCGGTGGGCCCTTCAAGCAGATTTCGACCTCGGCCGACGGTGTGGCCATCTGCGAACACATGCCGCTCATGGCCCGGCAGATGCACCACATGGCCATCGTGCGGTCGATGAGCAC
>CAYZFV010000155.1:0-7401 GCA_964477765.1 uncultured Candidatus Kuenenia sp. | reverse complement strand
TGATCCCTATCTTCGGGATCTTGTCGGCCGGGTCAACCAGGCCGACAAGATCCCGAAGATAGGGATCATGGGCCGGATTGTCGCGCACGGTCGCATACTTGATCGCACTGATCAGCCCGTCGCGGAAGAGGCTGGCCACATCAGCCGGCTCGATGAAGCCATCGTGCTTGATGTAGAGCAGGGCGGGCACGCCCGCCGCCTCGACAAACCTTCGCACGCCTGTGGCGACCCCGGTACTCGTCGTGACGCCCTGCTGCGGCAGCACCATCACGGTCTGGAAGCGATGCCGCCGAATCATCTTGGCATGCTCGAGCAGCAGACCGTAGGTTGGCCCTGCCGACGGCACCACGAGCGTTGAAGGCCCGGCTGTCTCGGCGAGCAAGCCCAGCAATGGCTCGTACTCATGCAGCGGCAGATGGTAGAGGTTGGCATTGCCGCCATAGAGCAGCAGCGACACACCGCCGGTCTCGATGTGCCGAATGATTTTTTCGTTGGCTGTCCGGTCGATCGTCCCCGCAGCAGAACGGGCCAGCGGCGGCACTGCCATGACCGACCGCTCGAGATGGGCTTTCGTGAGTGTGGGGGAGGCGTCCATCGGAAGGGGCTCCAGAGAAAAGGATCACCGGTCTTTCAGAAAATATCGGGCTCAGGCGTCGGTCCACCCCGTTCCAGAAACCGGAAATCGCAGCCGTGGTCGGCCTGCGTGGTCTGGTCGAGAAAGAGCTTGCCGTAGCCGCGGGAAAACCGCGGCTGGGGCGGGGCCCAGCCGGCCAGCCGACACGCGATCTCAGCCTCATCGACGAGCAGGTCGATCCGCCGCGCCTCCACATCGAGGGCGATGCGGTCGCCGGTCTGCACGATCGCCAGCGGCCCGCCCACGGCCGCCTCGGGCGCGACGTGCAACACGCATGTGCCGTAGCTCGTGCCACTCATGCGGGCGTCGGAGATCCGCACCATATCGCGCACACCCCGCTCGAGCAGCGGCTTCGGGATCGGCAGCATGCCCCACTCCGGCATGCCCGGCGCCCCCTGCGGGCCGGCATTGCGAAGCACGAGGATATCATCGGCTGCAATCTCCTCCGCGGACTCGTCGATCCTGGCTTTCATATCGGCGTACGATTCGAACACGACCGCACGGCCGGTGTGGTTGAGCAGCCGTGGATCGGCGGCCGTCGGCTTGATCACGCAGCCATCAGGGGCGAGCGAGCCACGCAGCACGAATGTGCCCCCCGCTCGGGACAGCGGTCGATCGACAGGCAGGATCACCCGGTCGTCGATCACCTCGGCACCGGCGATATTTTCTCCCAACGTTTTTCCGCTTACGGTGAGGCAATCGAGCGACAGCAGGCTCCGCAGTCGGGAAAGCAGGGCGGGCACGCCGCCGGCGTCGTGAAAGTCTTCCATCAGAAACTCACCGGCCGGCCGCAGATTGGCGATCACGGGCGTGGTGCGTGAGATTTCGTCAAACCGGTCGAGCGGCAGCGAGACGCCCGCCCGCCCCGCCAGGGCGAGGAGGTGAATAATCGCATTGGTCGAGCCGGCGAGGGCCATGTCGGCCACGATCGCATTGTCGAAGGCCGCCGCCGACAGGATCCGCGATGGACGCAGATCCTCCCACACCATGTCGACGATCCGTCGCCCGCAGGCGGCCGCCATCCGGGGATGAGCCGAGTGGACGGCCGGAATCGAAGCGGCGCCCGGCAGCGTCATGCCGAGCGTTTCGGTGATCGCCGCCATGGTCGAGGCCGTGCCCATCGTCATGCAGGTGCCGGCCGAGCGGGCGATCCCCTCTTCGAGCTGCCGCCAGACGCAGGCATCGAGGCAGCCTGCCTGCCGCTCGGCCCAGTATTTCCAGACGTCGGTGCCGCTGCCGAGCCGTTCCGTGCGATGGCGGCCGGCCAGCATCGGTCCAGCGGGCATGAAGATCGCCGGGAGGTCGGCCGTGATCGCGCCCATGAGCAGGCCCGGCACCGTCTTGTCACAGCCCCCCATCAGCACGGCGCCGTCGACCGGATGGCTACGGAGCACCTCTTCCGTCTCCATCGCCAGCAGGTTGCGATAGAGCATCGCCGTCGGCTTCATGAACATTTCGGAGAGCGACAGCACCGGAATCTCCACCGGAAATCCACCGGCCTGCCACACGCCGCGCTTCACCTCCTGCACCCGTTGGGGGAAGTGGGTGTGGCACTGGTTGAGATCGTTCCAGGCATTGAGGATCGCGATGACCGGCCGTCCCTCGGCCTCCTCGGCGGAGTAGCCCATCTGTCTCAGACGGCTGCGATGGCCAAAACTCCGCAGGTCGTCCGGAGCAAACCAGCGCTGCGACCGCAGGTCGGCAACGGACAGACGCCGTGGTTGCTCGTCGTGGTTGCCAGCCATGATTGCTGTTCCGCACCGCGGTTTCGTGAAAGCGGCCGCGATTGTACGCTGGTCGCGGTCTTTCACAAGGAACACCGTTTTTCATGACGCCGCTCGCGATCCTCCTCACTGCGCTGGTGATCGTGATCGGTGGCATGCTCACGTTTCGGTTGCATCCCTTTCTGATCCTGATCGCCGCGGCCTTTGCCGTGGCATGGATGACCTCCACCAACGAGCCCCTGAACTCGGTGGGCCAGCGGGTGGCCGAAGGATTCGGCAAGACGGCGGTGAATGTCGGGATCGTGATCGCGATGGCCTCGATTCTCGGGAGTTGCCTGACCGCGGCCGGAGGTGCCCAGCGGCTGGTGACATCGCTCCAGCGGGCCGTGGGCGAGCGTCGAACACCGCTGGCCTTGCTGCTCGCCGGATTCATTCTCGGCGTGCCGATGTATGCCGACACGGTCTTCTATCTGCTCCTGCCACTCGCTCGGGCCGTGTGGACCCGCACCGGCCGTGGCTACCTGCTCGGTGTGCTCGCCATCGTCGGCGGTGCGACGATGACCCATTCGCTCGTCCCTCCAACCCCCGGGCCGCTGTTTGTCGCCGATGCCTTGAAGGTCGAGATCGCGACGATGATCGCGGTCGGGTTGGCTGTCGGCATCATCGCCGCGTTTTCGGGCTTTGCCTTCGCCCGGTTTGCCGACCGGCGCTGGCCGCTCGATCCTGAAGCGTCTGGCGAACCGGCAGGGCGCGACGGCGTGGCGGGAGGGTGCCATGCTCCTCCGAGCCGGATGCCGCCGCTGTGGGCGGCCGTGGTCCCGATTATCCTGCCGGTGGTGCTGATTTCCCTGGAGTCTGCGTCCCAATCGACACCGGACCTCTTTCCCGCCGACCTGCTGCCGGTCATCCAGCTGTTTGGTGAAAAAAATACGGCCCTCTCGCTGGCCGCCCTCACATCGATCGTCGTCTTGGCCTCCACGGGGGCCCCCCTGTCACAGGTCCGGACGACCATCGCCTCTGCGGTGACCGATGCAGGCGGTATCGTCTTGGTGATCGCCGCCGGTGGCGCACTCGGCATAGCACTGCGGCAGGCCGGGCTGGAACACCTTGCCACCGGGCTGGGCGCGGGCTCGGGCCTGGCCCTGATCCCGATCGCCTGGCTGGTGACGGCGGTGATCCGCGTGGCCCAGGGATCGGCGACGGTGGCGATGATCACGGCGGCTGGGGTCGTGGCCCCGCTCGTGCTGGATGGCAGCCTGCCATTTCACCCGGTCTACGTGGCAGTGGCGATCGGCTGCGGCTCGAAGATGGGCATGTGGATGAACGACAGTGGCTTTTGGGTGATTTCCCGAATGAGTGACATGAGCGAGGTGCAGACGCTCCGCACCGCCTCCGTGATGCTCTCCATCGAGGGCACTGTCGGCCTCCTCACCACGCTCGCCCTCGCCGTCCTCTGGCCGATGGCCTGACAGGGGCGTCGCTAGCGCCGGTCACGGCTGGCGTGTTTGATCACAAAGTCGACGACGGGCTGCGGGTCGGCGAGCCCGTGGGGATGATGCCCCTTGTCGGCCTCATGAATCACGAGGATCTCTCCGCCGAGTTTCCGGTACCGTTCTTCGACGACCAGCGAGTTTTCCGCCGGCGGCACCACATCATCCTGGTCGCCGACGACATGCACCATCGGGATAGATGCCCCTGCCAGCGGTGCGAGCGCGTCAACCGGGTTGCCCGAGTAGGCCAGGGCGGCGGCCTCGTCGGGAAATCCGTAAGCTGCCAGGCAGGCGGCCCAGTCCTTCGGGCTTCCCTTGCCCGCGCCTTTCCCGCCGGGCCAGCTCTTGAAGTCGCAGACCGGATTGTCGCCATAGATCACGGCCACATGGTCAGGATGCTCGGCCGCGTACCGCTGGCCATAGAGGCCGCCGCGGCTGATGCCGATGAGGGCCGCCTTGGGAGCGAGGCCACGGCGCACGAGTTCGTCATGAAAACCAGCCAGTTGTTCAATCGCCTCCGGTGAGCCAAACGTGTTGCCGACATCGAGGTATGCATGATGAAAGCCGGCATCAAGGAGCTGCGGCGCTGCGCATCGCTCGGCAAACGCATCGGGAAACATCATGCACCACGACCAGGGATTTCCCGGCCGCGGCTGCTCCGGCTCCACGACCCACGCTGAGCGGCCCTCGAAACGAAACAAGTGGCGACGGTGGCCGTGCCAAACATCAAGTTTCTCGTCCGGGAATTTCAGTCTCGGCCGCTGAAACGGCACAAGCCGCTGATGGTCGGCGTCGACTTCGTCGCTCCAGGCCTGATATCGCGCTTTCAACTCGGCCAGTTTTTCGGGCTGGTCGGCCGAGAGGTCGTGCGTTTCTCCGATATCGGCTGCGAGGTCGAAGAGCATGTCGCGAGCGGGAGTCTGCTTCGGCCCCGGCGTGGCATCCCCTTCGGTCGAATGGACGAACTTCCAGGTGCCCACCAGGGCGGCGAAATTATTGCTTCGCATCCGGCATCGCCAGAAGAGCGCCTCATGCGGCGGACCGTGCTTTGCCTCGGTCACAAAGGGAATCAGGTCGACTCCGTCGCCACCGGAGGCATCCCCACCGGCGACAGCCAAAACCGTGGCCGTGATGTCACAGGTCATCACGGGCTGCTCGTAGGTCCGGCCAGCCGGCAGCACGGCCGGCCACTGCATCAGGAGCGGCACACGAATGCCGCCTTCAAACGTCTCGCACTTTGAGCCTCGCAGCGGCGCGTTGCTCGAGCCGTTCACCGCGTTGCGGGTGGTCGGCCCACCATTGTCGTTGGTGAAGATGACGAGCGTCGTTTCGAGGGCACCGGTCTTCTCGAGCGCCCGCAACACGAGCCCCACAGCATCATCCATCGCCGCCTGCATCGCGGCATAGGTGCGCCGTCTCGGATCGGCAATGTCGCTGAAGCGGTCCAGATATTCAGCCGTCGCCTCCAGGGGCGTGTGGACGGCGTTGAACGCCAGATACAGAAAAAACGGCTCATCCGTCGGCTGCCGCCGCTCGATACATGCCGCGGCCTCTTCCCCAAACGCGGTCGTGAGATACCGCGTTTCCTCAATCGGCGCGCGGTTTCGCTGGATCGGGGCCGTGTAGGCCCCCCGGCGGGCGGCTGAAACCGCGGGCGGGCGGGGCAGGTAATGATGGCCGCCGCCGATGATGCCGAAGAATTCATCGAAGCCACGATCGAGCGGTGTGTAGCCGTCGATCAGGCCAAGATGCCACTTGCCGACGAGGCCGGTCGCGTAGCCTACCGCGCGGAGTCGCTCAGGGAGTGTCGGCACGGCGAGGGGGAGGGGCCCCGTCACGGCGTCAAGGTCTTCGTTGCCGTGTCGCTGCTGGTAACGCCCACTCATGAGCGCCGCCCGGGTGGGCGTGCAGAAGGACCCGTTGGCATACGCAGCGGTGAAGCGGATTCCCTGCGTGGCGATGCGGTCGATATGGGGGGTGGGGATATCACGACAGCCGTGGACACCGATGTCGGCATAGCCCATATCATCGGCGAGGATGACGATCACATTGGACCGGATTGGCTCGGCACCGCCATGCGGTGCCATGAGCACCATGACGCCACTCGTGACGATAACACGGATGAACCGGCGAAAATTAGTCATGGCGCACCTCTCGATAACACACTGAGCAGCTTGGATTACCTGTCCAAGGGGTATGCGTATCGAGAACAAGGGTGCCTGTAAACAGGCCTCGCCGGGATTGCACTGCCATATGGTCGCGATGTCTTCTCAAGAAAGTTCTCCGAGCTGCAGACCGCCCGATCATCGCTTGCAGAGGGGCTATCGGCCGCCTTGGCTTTTCCCTTGTCCGCAGACGACAGTGGGGGTACCCTCCGACTATGACTTCGCTTCTGGAAATCAAAGCAGCGATCGATCGGCTCTTGCCGCGGGAATACTGTGAATTGATGACCATGCTTCACCCATCAGCCGATGACGGCTGGGACGGACAAATCGCGGCGGACGTCGCCGCCGGACGGCTCGACGGGCTCATCGCGGAAGCCAAGGCGGATATCGAGGCCGGCCATACTGTTTCTCTCGAAACGATTCTCGATGAAGATGAACGGGCCAAGGGGCAACCGTGAGGATTCCGAGTGCCGCGACGCGGGAGTTTTGGCTGACTACGACTCGCTCCTCGGGTGATGCGGGGGACATTTCGCAATGCAGATCGGCACCTCACGCATCCGGGCCTGTCGTTGATTTCATGTGCCCGTCGCGAGCGTACACTTGCCTGCTCGCATCGTCATCATCGCACGAGCGACAGTCGTTTCCTGGAGTCTCTGATGCTTGACGTTCACGGAGCCAATCTCATTGCCGGATCATACTGCGGATCCGACCGCACCTTTGCAGCCACCAGCCCGCTCGATGGCAGCGATCTGCCGGGACGATTTTGCCTGGCGTCGCTTGAAGATCTCGAAGCGGCGATGACGGCAGCTGCGGCGGCAGCCGAGTCCTTTGCCGAGACAACGGGTGAAGCCCGGGCACGGTTTTTGGAACATATCGCCGACGAAATCATGAAACTCGGCGACACACTCATCGAGCGGCCCCATGCCGAGACAGCCCTGCCCGCGGCCAGGCTCACCGGCGAGCGGGCCCGCACGGTCAATCAGCTCAAGATGTTTGCGGCCGCCGCCCGCGACGGCTCCTGGGTCGATGCCCGGATCGACCGCGCGCTGCCCGACCGGCAGCCATTGCCGCGGCCCGATCTGCGACGGATGAAGCGACCGCTCGGGCCGGTCGTCGTGTTTGGCAGCAGCAACTTTCCGCTCGCGTTCTCGGTGGCCGGCGGCGACACCGCCAGCGCGCTGTGCACCGGCAATCCGGTGGTTGTGAAGGCGCACCGCGCCCACCCCGGCACGTCGGAACTTGTCGCCGGGGCGATTCAACGGGCCGTCGCGGCCAGCGGCCTGCCGGCGGGCACGTTTTCCATGCTGCACGGTGAGGGAAGCGTGATCGGCATCGCGCTCGTGAAGCACCCCGCCACACGGGCGGTCGGGTTCACCGGGTCACGGGCG
>CAYZFV010000154.1:0-10432 GCA_964477765.1 uncultured Candidatus Kuenenia sp. | reverse complement strand
TTACTACGTCGATGACGGTGTGTATCACACCTATTCGGGCGTGATCTTCGACCACTGCTCCTACCGCATGAAGAGCTTCAAAAAGGGACCGAAGCAGCTCTGCGCCGTGTTCGGGCCGACGTGCGACGCCCTCGACACGATCAGCCTCGCCGAGCAGCTCCCGGAGTTGGAGATTGGCGACTATCTCTACAGTGAGAATATCGGGGCCTATTCAGCCGCCAGCAGCACCCACTTCAACGGCTTCCCGCCTGCGAAGGTGGTGCATGTGAATCAGTAGGACGGGCTGAATCCTGTCCTACTTCGGCCGGACGGCTTCGATGAGGTGATAGGTCTTCACCTCTTCGCGGGTCACGCTGTTCCATGCCAGCGGCAGCCGCTCGAGATACCAGGCCGGCTGCTTCGTCACCACCAGCAGCGTGCCTCCGGGAGCCAGCGCCCGCCACGCCGCCTCGACAAACAACTCCGCAATCCGAAAGTCGGCGTAGTACGGGGGATTCGCCAGCACGAGATCGTAGCTCCCCGGATCGGGCACCTCCCCTCCCGCCTCGAGTGCCACCTCGATATTCACCAGCCCGTTTGCCTCCGCTCCCCGCCGGGTGCATGCCACCGCCCGGGCCGACGAATCGATCGCCTGCACCCGCACCTCTTCGTCGCGGGCCGCGATCCCGAGCGCCACGCACCCCGACCCGCAGCCGATATCGAGCACCTGCGTGCCGGGAGCCACGTCGACCGCATTGAGCAGATGCCGGGCCCCGGGGTCGATCCGCCGGTGGGCGAAGACCCCCGGCCGCGTGAAGGCGGTGAGCAGGCGATCGCGGTCGCGAAAGACGACTTCGCAGGAGAAGTCGCGGACCTTCGCCAGCTCCCGGGTCTTCTCCACAACGTAGCCGATCGTCTGCGACTTCAGCCGGTCCGGCTTCCGCACCTGCACCCGCTCTCCCGTGGCCGCCAATTGATCGCGGAGCCAGGTATCCCGCTGGTTGTCGATCGCCGCCACCAGCCGCCCGCCGATGGCCAGCTGGACCAGCGCCTGCTGAAGGATCTCGCGGGTGAGTTCCGCCTCGCCATCCTTGGCAAGCGGGATCACGGCGAGATCGTAGGGGCCCGTCGGCATGTCGGCGGTGCACGCGGCTGCGAGCCCGTCCGGCCGCTCGCCCCAGGCCGCCACGGCGAGGTCGTGCTGATAGCGATCGAGAAACCAGGTGACCACCCGCGCCTCAGGCCGGGCCAACGCCAGCGCCTGCGCCGCCTGCGCCCGCCCCACGGTCGTGCATACAATCCGCTCACCAGGCAGCCCGCCGGCGATCACGAGGACGTGGGCTTCGGCCGGCCGAGGCGGGAGCGACTCCGTGGGCCCGGTCATGGCCCGGCCGCGTCCGGCGAGGGCTCGAGCGTGAGCGGATCTCGCAGCGGGAGATGGGTCACCTTGCCACCGAAGAAGTCTTGCATGCTCGCCCGCTTCTCGAGGTCGCCGGGGGCGATCTCATCCCAGTCGCCCACCACGAGGATGGCCATCTTCTCGGGATCGAGGTGCTTCTGCGCCACCCGCTGGAGATCCACACGGGTGACGGCCTTCACCTTGTCGCGAAACGTCTGCCAATAGTCGGCGGGCCGGCCGGTCCACTCGTCATTCACAAACACCCGCAGCATCTGCGGCTTGCTTTCAAACTGCCGGGGAAAGGTCTCGATCAGGCTCTGCTTGGCCGTCTCCAGCTCGTCCTCGGTGACGAGGTCGCTACGGACCTTCCCGATCTCGTCGAGCACGATCTTCGTGGCCAGCGCCACGGTGGCATTCTTGCTCTCGAAGCCGGCGCGGAAGTCGCCGGGATAATAGACCTTCGGTGTCACGGTCGACCGCACCGAATAGGCGAGCCCCTCGTTGCTGCGGACCTGCTGCATGAGTCGGCTGGTGAACCCGCCGGCGCCGAGAATCTCGTCGAGCAGTAGAAACGGAATCAGGTCGGGGTCGTCGCGGGCGATCGACCGCAGCCCCATCACCACCTTGCCCTGGGGAATCTTCTTGGGCACATGATAGAGCCCCGGCTCGAGCACCACCTCCGGCGGCACGGGATCGGGAGCCGGCTCACCTCGCTCCCAGCCGACGAGCGCCTTCTCGAGCTGCGCGAGCATGTCTTGCTCGTTAAAATCGCCCGATACGGCGATGATCACGTTGCCGGGGTGAAAGATCCTCTGATGCATCGCGACGAGCCGCTCTCGATCGATGGCCGCCACGCTTGCGCCGGTGGGCTGGGAGCCTTCGAAATGCTCCGGGCCGTAGAGCAGCCGTTTCCACTCCCGGCCCAAGATCGAGCTGGCGTCGTCATTCCGCTGCTTGAGCGATTCGGTGAGCCGAGCCTTGGTGGTCTCCAGTCGCCCCGCATCGAAGGCGGGCGTCCGCAGCATGGCCATGAAGAGCTTCAGGCTTTCGTCGAGGTTGCTCTTCAGGCAGTTCATCGTGGCGGTGGTAAACGTGTCGTTGGCATTGACCGCCACCTCGGTGGCCAGGAAGTCGAGGGTCTCGTCAAACTCGGCCGGCGGCAGCCCCTCGGCGCCCCCTTCCCGTACGAGTCTTGCCGTCATCGAGGCCAGCCCCGGCAGATCGGCCGGATCGAGTGAACTGCCCCCTTTGAAGGTCATCACGAGATTCACCAGCGGAAACTCATGCGACGGCGCGAGATAGACCACGGTGCCGTCGCGCAGCTGCCGGCGAAACGAGGCCGCCGCAGGGGGCTCGAAGGCCAGCGGATCAAACGCGATCGCTTCCGGCCGCGCGGGAATCTCGGGCACCGCCACCGCCTCGGCCCGCGCGGTCTGGGCCGTCTGTGCTGCCGGCTTGTCGGCCTCCCGTCGTGAGGCGATGGCCAGCAGGCCGATGATGCCGACAGCGAGCAGAATGGAGAGGAGGCGGGTGTTCATGAGTCATGAGCTCCGGAGCGAAAAACATGTAACAAACAAACCATAGTTTGAGTGCATCGAACCTTCCATGGAACGCCGGCTCGGGGGCGGCAACGACTGTCGTCCGCCGTCAGAGCAGCGGAATTGCTCGTCGCGGGGCGAGGATACGCCCAATGCTCCTCGAGCGTTCGCCGACCCCCTCGCCTACCTTTGTCAGTTATTCAGATTCTTTCTCTGGGTATTTCCAATGCGCTCTCTGTGACAGGCTGAAGCCTGTCCTACTGGCGGACGAAGGTGGCGACGCTGCGGTTGGTCGGCTTGAAATACTCGTTGGCCACGCGGCGGATGTCGGCGGCGGTCACCGCCTCGTATTTCGCCGGGCCTTCGTTGATCTCCCGCCAGTCGAGCAGGGTCTCGGCGAAGGCCAGCTGGATCAGCAGCGACATGTTGTTTTCCAGCCGCCGATAGTTGTCGGCCGCGATCCGGTTCTTCACCTTCCGCAGCTCCCGCTCGGGAATGTCGGCCCCCTGCAGCTTGGCCAGCTCCTCATACCAGGCCTGCTCGAGCTGCTCGGGCGTCGCCTCGCCCCGCGCCTGCGCCTCGAAGGAGAAGAGTCCGGCATACTTCCGCGTGTCGCTCGAGGCGCGGGCGGCGGCGGCGATGCCCCGGCCTTCGACGAGCCCGGCGTAGAGCCGGCCGGTCCGCTCGTTGAAGATCTCGGCGAGGATGTCGAGCGGGTAGCTGTCGACATGGCCGGCGGGCACGGTGTGATACCGCACCTCGACCGAAGGCGGCACGTCGCCGGCGGCGTTCATCCGCTGCTCGGCCAGTTGCTCCACCTCGAGCGTCACCACCGGCGGCGGCTCCTGCGTGCCCGGATCGAGCCGCGAGAAGTAGCGGGTGATCAGACCCTTGGCCTCAGCCGGATCGAAGTCGCCGACAAGGATGCCGAAAAGATTGCCCGGCCGGTAGTAGATGTTCCAATAGTCCTCGGCCTGCTCGGTCGTGTAGCTGTTCAGGTCGCTCGGCCAGCCGATCACCGGCCAGGCGTAGCCGCAGGAGGCCCAAAACATCGAGTCAAACTGCTCCTGGAAGCGACCCGTCGGCGTGCTATCGGTCCGCAGCCGCCGCTCCTCGTGCACCACGTCCCGCTCCGAGTAAAACTCGCGAAACACGCTGTCGTGGAGCCGGTCGCTCTCCATCCAGGCCCACAACTCGAGCTTGTTGCTCGGCACCGTGATGAAGTAGCAGGTGAGATCGTGGCTCCCGGAGGGGGTCATGCCGCTTCCGCCCGCCTTCGTGTAGACCTGATCAAACTCATCCTTGACGATCGTGGCTGCCTCGGGGCCGGCTTCCCCGCGGCCCTGCTGGGCGCGGATCAGCGTGTCGAGCTTGCCACGCAGCACGCGGAGCTCCTGCGTGTCGTTGGCCGGATCCCACGGGTCGTCGATCTCGCCCCGCAGAAACCGCTCGTATTGGCCGGTCCACACCAGCCGATTGATCTCGTCACGGATCGCCTTCTGTTCGGCGCGATAGCGGGCGTCCTTCTCGGGATCACGGGTGCCGATCGTGTCGGTGCCCTTGAACATCATGTGTTCGAAGAAGTGGCTGATGTCGGTGATCCCCGGCCGCTCGTTGACGCTCCCCACGCGGGCCACCCAGCCGGCGCTCACCACATTCGGCTGATCGGAGCGGGGCACGAGCAGAAACTGCATGCCATTGGGAAGCGTGAACTCTTCCGCCACCACCTGCTGCGCCGCCGCCTCGCGGCCCGACCAGCCGATCGCGCAGACAACGACGACGCCGACGACGACACCACGAAGCAAGGCGGGCATGCAACTCTCCTGACACAGAAGGAAAACGCTGGAGTCAGTTTTATACCCCAGCCAGCGGAAACCGCCCTACCGCAAGATGTGTCCACCCACGCCCGCCCCGGCTCCCCACGACAAAAACGCCCCCCGAAGTCGAAGCTCCCAGCCCGCCGTATGGTTCACATGAGGAGACCCGCCATGGCCTCGATCGACCGTTCCGACCCTGTGATCCTGGGGCATGTGCTCGCCGAGCATCAGGATCTCTTCAACCGGCTCACGGCGGCCCGGAAGGCATTCGCGGAGGACGCCCCGCCAGGGCCGGACAAGCTCACCGCCCTCCGGCAGGGTCTCTCCGCCCTGCGGGATCACCTCCATGAGCATTTCACGCAGGAGGAGCGGGGTGGCTTTCTCGAGGAGGCCGTGGCCCGGATGCCGCGGCTGGGATCGGCGATGGCGACGCTCGTCGCCGAGCATCCGGCCCTCCTTGCCCAACTCGACAAACTCATCGCCTCCCTGCCATCATCTGGGCAGTCCGCCGCGGCCTGGAAGCAGGCCCGGCAGACCTTTGGCGGCTTCGCCGATCGCATGCTGGCCCACGAGAGGAGCGAAAATGCAGTCGTTCAGGAAGGCTACAACGAAGACTTGGGGCTCGATTAGCGGCGGCCTGGCCGTGATCATGTTTGTGGCGGCCTTCACGCTGGCCTGGATGGAAGTGACGATGAAGTGCGTCCAGTGCCACAAATACGTCCGCGGCGAGGCCAGCCCGACGCCACGGTAGCCGCGATCATGACGACCGCCGCTCGAGGATCTTGGCGACGTCGACCTCATGCCGCGGGAAGGTGGCATCGGTGGTGACGACCTCCTCGATGCGGTCGATGTCGATCAGGAGCGGGTCAGCCGCCGAGCCATCGGCGGGAAAGGCCAGTAGTTCCGCCCGCGGTGGCTGGACAATGAGGCAATATGGCCGCAGTCGATGCCGCTGTGATGGCCGCCCCGCACCATCGCGGGCCACGACATCGATCTCCTCGCAGTCGGTGATCGCGGCGGTGAGCGTCGAGATCAGCCGCGGCCGGCCTGCATACCGTCCCGGCTCCCCGCCGCTCACATGGAACACGCGTCGGGCGGCGTCAAACTGCTCTCGGAGGCTGGGGGGCATTTCCCGCTCGAGCTTATGCCGCAGCGATTCGATCCCCGTCCAGAGTACCGTGCCCTCAAACGACTGCAGCAGGTCGCGGCCCACGGCGAAGGCCACGAGTTCCAGGAGTGTGAGCGGCTCACCCGGGATTTTCCGGCTCCCCACGGGCGGCTGGACCAGTTGCCAGCCAAACTTGCGACTCCCGGCCATCGGCTTGTGATCGACCGGATAGCCACACGACGTGAGAAACTCACAGTCGCGTCGCAGGGTGCGGGGCGACAACTGCGACAGCCCCAGCCGTTCGCGAATCATGGCGATCAACGCCTGATCGTCGATCGGTTGACGGGCTTCGGAGAGGATGTCGAGAAGGGCGAAGATTCGGAGAAACTGCTCGTGGCGGGCAAAGTTGCTGGTCATGCTGCACCTGATGAGGGATCGAACCCTCTCTGGTACAGCCAGACACCAGGCAGCCGCTAGCCAAAAATGTGGGGTCGGCTGCACCCAGAGGACCAGCAGTTGATCACGCAACTCGGCACCGTTGGTCTGCCTCCATCACCCCCCTGAAGGCGGAATGCGTCTAAAAAGCCGGGATTCTCCACTTATGCCGCCGCCCGGCCGGCAGCTCGCACACTCTCGACGCTGGCATGCCATACCTCGGCTGCCTCGACAAGCCGGTCGATCTGCGACATCAACTGCAGCTGGGTGAGAAAGCCGTCTTCGATCACCGTCTCTACGACCATCCGCAGGTTTTCGAAGTCGGCATCATACTCGGCATGCACCAGCGGCGTCTCGGCAGCAAGGCAGGCCATCAGCATGCATGTGGCGGCCGGATCAACTCCGCAGCCAAAGGCCCGCTCGATTGAAACTCGACACCGATGGCCATCATCGGGCGTCTCGAGCCGCACGATGACCAGCTTTTCACCTCGCGGATTGCAATACGACCGTGTCACGAAGGCGATCCGGATCGCCTGCTCCTCTTCATCGACATGATGCCGCACTGCCTCGGCGGCCAGCATCTGCGAACAGTCTTTCAAACTCACAGGCATGGCGAACTCCTTTTTGATAACCGCCTGAGCGATCGAAACCATGCCCCCCTCCACCAGAGGATACGCACCGTGTCACGAAATCTTGCGCGCCGATTTTTCCGAATTCGACTCCGACCAACCGTGCCCCCTCATGCGTTAAGACTACCCCCCGGGTGCGGGCATTCTGGGAGCCGCGAGCAAGGAGGGCGACGACGGGATGGATTCACACAACGAGCGCAGGCATGTCTTGGCACAGCTACTGATCGACTGGCAGACAACCGCTGATCAACGGTTCCTCGAGTCGTTGCTGCGGGCCTCGGCCACGATCGTGAGGCGGACGGCCCGCGCCGTACTGATTCGGTATGGCCTTGCCGATCCGGCGGCGGTCGAGGATGCCGTGACGCTCGTGCTCGATCATCTCCGCCGGCTACCCGGTGCATCGGCCGCCGAAAAACCGGTCGCCCAATTCCGCCCTCGACGCTCGTCGGAGGGCCAGGATCCGGGAGAGGCCTACCTGGTGTGGCTCAGCAAGGAACGTGCCCGCGACGTGGCCCGCCGCCTTCACACGCGGGCCCGTCATGTGCAGCCCCTCGCGGAATTCGAGTCGGCTGGATCGCTGACCCCCGTTCAAGATCTGATCGGTTCATCAGGCCCCGACGCCAACACCCTCTCCCAACTCTATCAGGCCATCGACGAACTCAAGCAGCGTCAGGCATTCGTCATCCGCATGCTGATCACCGGGCAGAGCCAGGCCACGATAGCCGCCGAACTCAACGTGTGCGAGGGCACAGTCTCGCGGCTGCGAACCCGCGCCATCGTCAGGCTCCGTGAAATCCTCCTCGCGAAGTAGTGCCCTACAACACCACCGTCCGGCGCCCGTGCAGAAACACGCGGTCTTCCAGCACCAGCCGCACGGCCCGCGCGAGCACGAGCTTTTCCACATCGCGGCCCGCCTGCGCCATCCGTTCCGGCGTAAACGCGTGGTCAATATGGATCACGTCTTGTGCGATGATCGGCCCATCGTCGAGTTCGGCCGTCACGAAGTGGGCCGTCGCCCCGATGATCTTCACGCCGCGGGCAAAGGCCTGCCGGTAGGGGCTCGCCCCCGCGAAGGCAGGCAGAAACGAATGATGAATATTCACGATCCGCTGCGGGTGGCGATCGACGAACCGCCCGGAGAGCACCCGCATGTAGCGGGCCAACACGATCACCTCCGGCGCATAGCCGTCGATCGCCGCGGCGAGCGCCGCCTCGTGGGCCTCGCGCGACACCCCCTCGTGCGACACGTGATGAAACGGCACCCCAAACCGCTCCACGAGACTCCGGAGCGTGTCGTGGTTGGCGATCACGGCCACGATCCGCCCCGGCAGATCGCCGACGGCATCGAGCAGGAGCAGTTCACCCAGGCAGTGGGGCTCGCGGGTGGCGCAGACGACGATCGGCTTGCGGTCGGCACGGGCCACCCGCACGCGGGCCCCGGCGGGCAGGGCGGCCGCCAGTTGCGATTGCAGCCGCTCCACCGGCACGCCCGCCGCCCCGGCCGGCGGCGACACCTCGGCGCGAAAGAAAAAATGGCCGGCGTTGGCGTCGACAAACTCCTGGTTGCTCTCGATGTTGAGCCGCAAGTCTTGCAGCACGCCGGTGATGCGGTGGATCAGCCCCACTTCATCGGCGCAATCGACGAGCACGATCTCAAGGCCGTTGCCGGTGGTGGCGGCCCCGCTCATGACGGCACCCATGCGAGCACCACCTCTTCCACGCTCGTGCCGGTCTTCCGGGCCGGCACATCGATCTTCTCCAGGTCGATTCGATCGGGCATGGTCTCCATTCGGATGCGGTCGAGTTCGTCGGCGATCTCCTCCTCGAGGGCGAGCCGTTTCTCCTCGAGCGTGAGCAGGCTCTCCTCGGCGTGGGCCACGTCGGCCTGCTGCCGGGCGGCTCGGCTCGCCGACCGCATCGGCGTGGCCGCCTTGCCGATCGTGGTCGAACTCACCGTCCGTCGGCCCAGCAGGGCCCCGAGCACGGCCGACCCGATCGACACGTAGGTCTGCAGCGATTTGTTTTTCGCCTCGGCCTTCTCCCGCTCCACCTTCTGCCGCGCCCGCTCGATCCGGTCGGCCAGCGTGGCGAGCTTGGAGGCATGCTTGTCGCGCACCCGTTCCAGTTCACGATCACGATGCTCCTTCACCCGCTGGGCGATCCGCACGCGAAACTCAGCCTCCGACTCGTCGGGCCGCGACACGGCATCGATCAGCGGCGCCCGCCACACGGTGAGCGTTGCGACGCGGGCGAGGTGATTCTTGAGCGACGTCGCCAGCCGCGCATAGGCCGCCGGGCCGGTGAGTGGGCCCGGCAGGCTCGCAAACGTGCCCGGCCGCGGCGCCGGCTCGATCTCCGGCGGCGCCTCCAGCCGCTCACCCGCCTCCCAGGCCGATTCCCCGAGCGACTCCCCCGCCGGGGCCGTGCAGATCACTTCCCGATCTTCATCGATTCGCACGGAGGTCTGCGAAAAGCGGACCCGCGCCCGGCCGAGGATCGCCGGCGTGTAGTGCACGTCGGCATCGAGGGGGAGCGACCGCGGCGGAGTGAGAAACACTTCACGAACACCGGGCGGCAGGATCGGCCGCGGACCGCCAAGGGGCACGGCCCCCGCATGACGAGCGGTATCCACCGGCCGGGTTGCCACGGGCGGCTCCGCGTCGCGGACCGTGAGCCGGCGGATCTCTTCCCGCAGCAGCGGCCCGCGGAGATAGGCCATCGTCCACCGCGTCTGAAAAATCGTCTCGCCGTCTTCATGCACGCTGTGCATCAGAAACATCCGTTGGCCGAGGCCCGAAAGCAGGCGATCAACCTCGGCGCGATTGAACCCGGCGCCGGCGGTCGAGGCGGCGCCTTCGAGGCCGTCCAGCACCCGGGCCTTGTCGCGGGCCGTCTGCAGGCGGCCGAGAAACCAGAGGCCGGCGTTGGAGAGCCCCTTGTAGTCGAGATCGACCGGATTCTGCGTGGCCAGCACCACGCCCAGGCCGTAGGCCCGCGCCTGCTTGAGGAGCGTGAGCAGCGGCGTCTTGCTCGGCGGGTTGGCGGTGGGAGGAAGATAGCCGAACACCTCGTCCATCAAAAACAACGCCTTGAGCGACGACGTGCCCCCCTGGGTCCGCATCCAGGAGATCGCCTGGCCGGCGAGGAGCGTGACAAACGCCATCCGCTGCGCCTCCGAGAGATGGGCGATCGACACCACGCTCACCCGCGGCTTGCCGGCGGGCGTCCAGAGCAGCCGGCCCACGTCGAGCGGTTCGCCATCCAGCCACGCGTCGAAGCCGGGAGCGGCGGCCACGGTGTTGAGCCGGGTGGCCAGCTGGAAGCGATCCCCGGCGGGATAAAAATTCTCCAGTTCGAGAAAACCGACGCGTTCGATCGGCGGCGCCGGGATCGACCGCACGAGCGTGCCGAAGTCGACCTGCTGCCCGCTCCGCCACAGGGCGTCGATGATCGTGGAGAGGAGCACGTGTTCGCGGCTCGTGCCCGGGTCGGCGGCGATGCCGCCGAGCGCGAGAAAGCCCGACCCG
>CAYZFV010000153.1:0-3723 GCA_964477765.1 uncultured Candidatus Kuenenia sp. | reverse complement strand
GGTGGCCGAGGCCGAGGAGGTGGTGGCTGCGGCCCGGAAGGCCGGCCGGAAGCTCGTGGTCGGCTACATCCTGCGGGTCCACCCCACCTGGGAGAAGTTTATCGAGACGGCCCGCACGCTCGGCAAGCCGCTGGTGATGCGGATGAACCTCAACCAGCAGGCGTCGGGCGCGATGTGGGAGACCCACAAGCAGCTGATGCGGTCGATGTCGCCGATCGTTGATTGCGGCGTCCACTACGTCGACGTGATGTGCCAGATGACGCAGGCCAAGCCGGTGCGGGTGAGCGCGATCGGGGCCCGTCTCACCGAGGAACTCGAGCCGGGCATGTACAACTACGGCAATCTGCAGGTCACCTTCGCCGACGGGTCGGTCGGCTGGTACGAGGCCGGCTGGGGGCCGATGATGAGTGACGTCGCCTTCTTTGTGAAGGACGTGGTGGGCCCGCAAGGCTGCGTGAGCATCGTGGGCGTGCAAGACGGCAGCGTGGCCAGCGACAATGTCGAGGGGCACACGAAGGCGGCGCGGCTGCGGCTCCACCATGGGGCACTCGCGGCCGACGGCTCGTTCGCCAAGGCCGACGAGTTCATCGAGTGTGCCGACGAGCCCGACCACGACGGCCTCTGCCTGCTCGAGCAGAAACTGTTTCTTGACGCGATCGAAAACGACCGCGATCTTTCGGCCCACATGGCCGACGCGGTCAACAGCCTGCGAATCGTGCTCGCCGCCGACGAGTCGTTTCGCACCGGCCGCACGGTGGAGCTTTCCGCGTAGCGACCGGCGGCGTGTAGTTCCGGATCGTTTGTAGGGTTAAGCCGCCGGCGTGACGAGCCGGCCCTTGAGGATCACCCACACCTCCTCTTTCCTCGCCAACTCGGCCGCCAGGGGGCCGATCGCGTCGCAGGCCACGAACGGCTGAGCCGGGCGGCCACTCTTCCTCACGATGGCGGCGCGGGTGGCCGCCCGCAACACGTCGTTGTTGTCGGCCGTAAACGACACCTCTCCGACCAGATAGAGCGGTTCTCCATCGATCGTTCCCGTGGCAACGAGATCGGCCCGCCGCAGCTGGTCGAAATCCTCGTCGGTCAGGTCTTTCGCCGCGGGGCATTTTTCCAGAAACTCGATCACGTCCAGTGTGCCAATCACGCGACAGCCCTTGATCTGGCGACCCACGTAGGACGGGAGGTGCTTGCCGACGACCCACTCCAGCGCCCATCCGGCCGTTTTGTCGGTACGAATATTGAGCATCCGCACCGAGTCGGTCAGGTCGGCGACGGTGCCCGCCAGTTCCCTGATCTCACGACTCATCGACTTGTGCTCAACGACGAGTTCCTTCACCTCGGTGCCCAAATTTCCGACGGTGGTCGCCAGGCTTTTCACCTCCGTACTCGTCTGCTTCTGTTGTTCGGCGAGTTCTTTGACCTCGGCGCTGGTTTCCTGCATGGTGACCCGCAGTTCGTGCATGTCGGATCGCGTGGCGAGCGTGTCGTGGGCCTTCACCACGCAGTCAGCGAGCACTTCAGCCTGCGGCACCGTGAACACCTTCACGAGTTGATCGCGGATCGTTTCGGCGAGTGTCATCATCGGCACCTCCTTGGGAGGGAGTGTACGCCTGTGTATGAATGTGTCAAGTGGATTATGTGGCCAGATCGATTCATGGCAGTTGCACGGCCGTGCCGAGGCCGGCGGCGAGCCGGGTGGCGGCGCGGCCCTCGACGACGGCGATTTCGAGGAAGCCCTGCGAGCCGACGAGCACCACGGGCGTGTCGCGCGGGGCATCGCCGTAGGTGCGGACCAGCGTGGAAATCTCGTTGGCCCCGACACGGATCCACCCCGCCCGCTCCAGCCGCGGCAGCAACGCAGCCGGGAGATTCGTGATCAGGTTGCCAAAGGTGTCGACATGGATCACCTCGCCGACGAGCCCGGAGGCCGTCTCCTGCGGCTGCGGCCAGGGCAGCGACGCGAGGTTGTCTGCCCGTGGTCCGAAAGCCGCCGGATCCGCCCCGTCGATGATCTCCACCGCCAGTGGGGCGATCACGTCGCGACCATGAAATGTCGCAGCGGCTGTCGGCGGCGGGGTGAGCACACGGGCGTCGGCGAGCGGGATCTTCGTGAGGGCCCATGACAGCACGCCATTGTCGGGGCAGATGAATTCCTGTGTGCCCGCCCGTGCCCACAGCAGCCGTCGCGACGTGCCCACCCCCGGATCGACGACGATCAGGTGGAGCGAGCCGGCAGGAAAAGCGGCACACGCCTGCCCGATGAGCCAGGCCGCGGCTCGCACATCATGCGGGGGCACATCGTGGGCGATGTCGATGAGCGTGAGCGGCGTCTGCGTGTGCAGCAGCCGTCCCTTCATCTCCGCCACGTAGCTGGAGCCGGTGCCGAAATCGGTGGTGAGGGTGACGATGCGGGGCATGGCTGCTTGCATCTTATCCCCGGCGGCCCACTGCGGTCACGCCGCCTGCTACCGCGGGCAGCTTCAGCGGCCCATGCCGTTTTCATGGTTCGGCTTGTTCCGGCAGCCACTTGCGGAAAGCCTTGGGCGTGAAAATCGGCACGACGAACTCGTGTGTCAAAGCAAGCAAGTCCTTGTCGCCGGTGACCAGGGCGTCGGCCTTGGCGGCGATCGCGAGGGCCAGAAACGGACGGTCAAAGGGGTCACGGCAATCTGGAATCCTGGTCCTTCCCGGCACAATCACGGCTTCACACCACGGCAGGTAGTCACCCAGCAGGCTCTCTCGCTCGGCGGCCATCAGTGAGAACTTGGGGTATGACAACACCCGGAGCAGTTCCGTCGTGGTGTTGTGACTGGCCAAGGGACGGATGGCTTCTGACTGCCAGGCGTGGCGTAGCCATGAGAGCGACCCCGCATGAAACAGCAGTGCCGATACCAGCACGTTGGTATCGAGAACGACGCGCGGCGGATTCATCATCAGGCCTTGCGGGCCGTCCTGCGCGGCGGTTTTCGCGCATGCCGCACCGCTTCGGTAACGTCCCGCTCGGTGATGCCCAGATCCGCAAGTTTGGCCCGCACCGCATCGGCCCGGTTGAGGCGTACCGGTGTCAGCACAATGCGTCCGTTGTCCTCGGTCACTTCAAAATATTCGGTGCCCGGACAGGATGACATCACCGCCTTGGGAAGCGTCAACTGGTTCTTCGATGTCAGTTTCGCGAGCATGGTGAATCGATCGAGGTGAATCAATCGAGTAAGGATGTAAGGAAAGAATACATTCCTTTCGGCATGCCTTTCAAGAGTCACCCATCCATGCCGACCGAATCACGGGCGGTCGCATGAGACGGAGTGACGTGCCTTTCGCCGCCTGCCTGTTACCGCGGCTCGAGTGGCACCTGCGTGGGTGACGCCAGATAGGCCACCAGATCGCGCACCTGCTCGTCCGACAGGTCGTTCCACAGGCCTTCCGGCATCACCGAAATATTTTGCGTGATCACCTCGTCGATCTCGTCGCGATCAAATACATGATCTTCGGTCGGCGTGCGGAGCGTGAGCGTCCGCTCGTCGCTGGCCGCCACGGCCCCGGCGAACACACGGCCGGCGGCGGTGATCACCTTCGTGAGCCGCCAGGCTTCCGGCACGACGGCGCTCGGATCGATCACGTTGAGGATCACGTAGTCGGCCTCGGCCCGGCCGGATCCGGTGAGCTCCGGCCCGACATTGCCCCCTTCCCCAAATAGTTTGTGGCAGGGGCCGCCCCGCCGCTGCC
>CAYZFV010000152.1:0-3072 GCA_964477765.1 uncultured Candidatus Kuenenia sp. | reverse complement strand
CGTGATCCATCTCACGGGGTCGCCGCCACACCTCGACATGTACGACCACAAGCCGGAGCTCACGAAGCGGGACGGTCAGGATTGCCCCGCCGAAACGATCGCCGGCAAGAAGTTTGCCTTCACCAGCGGCACGCCCAAGCTCCTGGGCACGCCGCGGAAATGGGTGCGGTGTGGCGAGAGCGGCATGGAGCTCTCCGATGCGATCCCCAATCTGCACCGGGTGGCCGATAAGCTCTGCCTCGTGCGCAGCATGTTCACCGACCAGTTCAACCATGCGCCGGCCGAGTTGATGGTCTACACCGGCAGCCCCCGCGCCGGCCGGCCGAGCCTGGGCAGCTGGGCCACCTACGGCCTCGGCACCGAGAATGCCAACCTGCCCGGCTTCGTCGTGCTGATCTCGTCGGGCGTGCAGCCCAACGGCGGCACGAGCAGCTTTGGCTCGGGCTTCCTGCCGAGCGTCTATCAGGGCGTGCAGTGTCGCTCGAAGGGGGATCCGGTGCTCTACGTGTCGGATCCGCCGGGCATGAACCGGGCGATGCGGCGGAAGAGCCTCGACGCCCTCAAGGATCTCAATGAGCTCCAGGCCCGGGAACTCGGCAATCCCGAAACGGTCACGCGGATCGCGCAATACGAACTCGCCTACCGGATGCAGGCCAGCGTGCCCGACGTGATGGACATCTCGAAGGAGCCGCAGCGGGTGCTTGATGCCTACGGGGCCAAGCCCGGGCAGGCGAGTCTCGCCAACAACTGCCTCCTGGCGCGTCGGCTCGTCGAGGAGGGTGTGCGGTTTGTGCATCTCTTCGACTGGGGCTGGGATTTTCATGGCACCGGTCCGCAGGAAGACATTCGCGACGGGCTGACAAAAAAGGCGGCCACGTTTGACAAGCCGGCGGCGGCGCTCATCGAGGATCTGGAGCAGCGGGGCCTGCTCGAAGACACGCTCGTGCTCTGCACGGGTGAGTTTGGGCGGACGCCCTTCCGCGAGGGGCGAACCTCCAGCGGCGGGATTCTGGGCCGCGACCACTATCCTGACTGCTATTCGGTGTGGATGGCGGGGGGCGGCGTGAAGCCCGGCTACGTGCATGGAGCGAGCGACGACCTCGGCTTCAAGGTGGCCCATGACATGGTGCACATCCACGACCTGCAGGCCACGATCCTGCACCTGCTGGGGTTCGATCACACGAAGCTCACCTACCGCTTCCAGGGCCGCGACTTCCGGCTCACCGACGTGCACGGCCACGTGGTGAAAGCGATGCTGGTGTAGGAACCATGTGACGTGGGCTTTTGCCTGCGAACACGTTACCGGGCGAGCTGCAAGCACACGAGCGTGTCGTCATTCCGCACGTAGAGCCGGCCGTCGGCCAGCGCCGGCAACGCCCGAACCGTGCCAGGCAGCGGCCGGTGACGGGCCAGAATTGTCATCCCCTCCGGGCTCGCCCGCATCAGGAGGAGTTCGCCATCGGTCTTGGCGGCGAGGAGCTTGCCGTCGGCTGCCAGCAGGGTGCCGTAGCCGAAATTCTTTTCCGTCCACATTACACGGCCCGTCGCCATCTCGACACACTTCAGGGTCGCTGGCGGCACGTCGTCGCGACCGTCGATGCAGTAGGCGTGCTGCGGCTGCGGTCCCGCCGCAGCGGGCGGCCCGATCGCGATCGGCGTGCCGTACTGGCTGGCCAGCGCATCGACGCCGTCCCACCGCTTCGTGAACGTGTCACGTGTGAACGTGCCTTCCACGGCACCGATGCCGTAGGCTGCCGTGACGAGCAGGGCATGGCCTGCCGGGTCGGTGCGGACGACCGGCACGGCGGCGTTGACCGTCGGCCCCCGCATGCCGAAGCGAAACTCCCAGCGGATCGCACCTGTTTGCGGCTCGAGCAGAAGGCACTTGTAGCGGGTGATCATCACCACATGCGGCTCACCGGCGATGTCGACCGCCACGGGTGACGAGTAACTTGCCGGCTCATCGGAGGTGGTCCAGAGCGTCGCGCCGGAATCGAGCGCGAAGCCGACGATGCCCGCCTTCTGCCGGCTGCCGCCGACGTTGACCACGACGACGTTCCCCACGACAAGCGGGCACGAGCCCGCACCGAAATAGCCCTCGGGGGCGGCGAAGTCGCGATACGTGTCGCGCCGCCAGAGGAGCTTGCCAGTGGCGGCGTCGTGGCAGGAGAGTACGCCCTGAGCGCCATAGGTGATCACGCGGCCGGCCTCGATGAGCGGGGTGCAAAGCGGGCCGTCGCCTCCGCCCACCTGCGGCTGAAACGTCGTGGGGTGGCCGTCGGTCCAGAGGGTTTTCCCGGAGTCTGGTTCAAAAGCCTCCACCACCTCCTGGTCGGCGACGCGATGAAACACCACCCCGTGGCCGTCGGCGATCACGATGCCGGCATACCCGCGGCCCACGTCGCGCCGCCAGAGCACCGGCGGCCCGCCAGCCGGCCAGGCCTCGGCAAGTGTTTCGTCCGGCGCCGCGATGCCCGTGCGCGACGGCCCGAGAATCTGAGGCCACTCGCCGGCGACGGACGACGGGTGTGCCGCCAGGCAGAGACCGATCAAGAAGGCGAATCGAAGTTGGACCACTTCGGCATGGTACCAACGCACTGTTCCAGAAATCGAGTGGTTTTTTCGGGGAACGAGGTCAGTGAGCAAGCCTGATGGGGTTCATGCGATTCAACCCCGTCGGCAGATGGCGTAGTCGTCGAAGCGACAATTGATCTAGCCTATTGGCATGACGATGCTGCAAGCTGTTCTTCAGCGACATCTGCCCGCCGCCGCCCACGAATACGTGGGAGACCTGTTGGCTGCGCGGGATGTGGCCGTGCGGGTCAGTCGGCCCCGGCTCACCAAGCTGGGCGACCATCGGCCGCCACGGCCCGCCGATCCGCGACACCGCATCTCGGTGAATGACGATCTCAATCCCTACGCATTTCTGACGACGCTGCTGCACGAAATTGCTCATGTCGATGTGTGGGAGAAGCATAGCGGTCGGCGGCGGCGTCCGAGGCCGCACGGGCCGGAGTGGAAGGGAGAATTTTCAGCGATCCTCGCGCCGGTGGTCGCGGCGCGGTGGCTCCC
>CAYZFV010000151.1:0-5192 GCA_964477765.1 uncultured Candidatus Kuenenia sp. | reverse complement strand
AGGCTTGCGCCCGGTGCTTTTTGGGGGCAGGGCGCAAGCGCGCTCCAACAAGCCGCCGGCGCGAGCCGGCGCCGGCCGGCCGCTCTTCCGTGTGAGTTTTTCAACCAGAAGCCTGCTTACTCACGAAACGCTCATCATTCGCCGCTACTAATCCTTTGCCGGGAGGTTCTCGGCGGTTCGGAAATCGTTCAGGAGCAACAGGATGCGATTCAGCCTACCCATGTCAGTGTGCCTCGCAGCCGCGATCGTTTTCGCCGCGGCCACTTCAGCCCAAGATCTCGACCCCGGCCTCCAGCCCTACACGAAGGCCGCCGGCGAAGTCTCCGGCTCGCTCAAGTGCGTCGGCTCCGACACCATGAACAACCTCGTCGCCCTGTGGGCCGAGGGCTTCAAGAAGTTTTATCCGAGCGTTCGCGAGGGGATCGAAGGCAAGGGTTCGGCCTCCGGGCCGCCGGCGCTCACCGAAGGAACGAGCACCTTCGGCCCGATGAGCCGCAACTGGAAGCCGTCTGAGATCGACGCCTTCAAGGAGAAGAACGGCTACGCTCCGGTCGTCGTTCCGACCGCGATCGACATGCTGGCGGTGTTTGTCCACAAAGACAATCCGCTCAAGGAACTTTCGCTGCAGCAGGTCGACGCCATCTTCTCGAAGAACCGCAACGGTGGTGCGAAGGCCGACATCCGCACCTGGGGGGATCTCGGCCTCGAAGGCGAGTGGAAAGACAAGCCGATCAGCCTCTACGGCCGCAACGCCTCCAGCGGCACCTACGGCTACTTCAAGGAAAACGCCCTCTTCAAGGGCGACTTCAAGCCGACCGTGAAGGAGCAACCCGGCAGTTCGTCGGTGGTGCAGGCGACCGCCAGCGACAAGTTTGCCATCGGCTACAGCGGCATCGGCTATCTCACGGCCGATGTGCGACCCGTTCCGCTCGCCCCGAAGCAGGGAAGCAAGGCCATCCCCGTCGAGCCGAAGTTTGCCTACACCGGCGAATACCCACTGGCCCGCTTTCTCTACATGAGCGTCAATCACAAGCCGGGCAGCGAACTCGATCCTCTGCGACGTGAGTTTCTCCGGTATATGCTGAGTGCCGACGGTCAGGCTGACGTCAAGAAAGATGGCTATCTGCCGGTTACCGCTCCGGTAGCCCAGCGGGCTTTGGAGAGTGTCGGCTTGAAGTAGACTGCCGCTCGAGCGGTCGCAGCGGACCCGTCGAGAAACCGGCATGCAAAAGCGGGCGACATTCACCGGACGGGCGCGGCGGCGGAAGACCGACCCGTGGGTGCGTGCCGGAGATGCGGTGGCTCGCGGTCTGATCACGATCGGTGGCATCGGCACGATCGTGGCTGTGCTGGCGGTGGGCTTCTTTCTCCTTGCGGTGGCTGCCCCGCTCTTCCGAGGGGCACGGATCGACCCCGCCCATGTCACCCCTCTCCGACACGACGCCGAACCGCCTGGCTGCCTCGGCATCGACGAATCGGGGCTGGTGGCCTGGGTGTTTGATGCGGCCGACGGGGGCCGGGTACGCATTCTCGCGGCGACCGACGGCACCCCGCTCGGCGAGCGGTCGGCTGCGGAGTGCGGCCTGGAAAATGCCACCGCCATCCGCCTGCTGCCGACGGGTCTGCATGCGGCCTGTGGGTATGCCGACGGCAGCCTGCGCACAGGCCGGCTGGGGCTGGAATCGTCGTTTGTGCCCGAACCAGACCTGCCGCCCGGCATGGCCAGCCTGCGGCCGGGAGAGGTTCGCGCCGCCGAGGACGTGATCTTTCTGCGGAATCCGGGCGGTCAATTTGCCCGCATGAAGTTCATCGCCGAGTTTCCCGGGGAGCCCTCGCGGCCGTTCTCGGCACCGGTCATCGATATCGACATGGCGGTGTTGGGCGACGGGCCGCTGGTGGCCGCCCTCGACGCCGAAGGGCGGGTGCGTGTCGAGTCGGTCTCCTCGCGTCGCAACCTGCTCACCGACGAGATCATCACAACCACGTCGGGGGCGACGATCGAACCGGCCGACGCGGCGGCCGAGCGACCACGGTTTGTGCGGGTTTCGGAACTGGGTGATCAGCTGTTTTTGATCGGCGGCTCCGGCGCGGCCAGCCGCCACTCGATCCGCGCCGTCGAGCAACCGGCGCGGATGGAGGCGTTTTCCGCGACCGCCGGTGCCGGCGATGTGGCCGCGGTCGAGCGGATCTACGGAGGCAATGCGTTGGCCGTCGCCGACACGACAGGAGCGATCCGGATCTTCTTCGCCACCCGTGGTGGTGCCCAGCCGGCTGCCGACGGCTTGGCGATGGTGGCCGCGAAGACCTTCCCCGCTTCGGCTGGCGGTGTGACGGCGCTTTCAGCGTCTCCCCGCTCCCGGCTGCTGGCCGTGGCCGATGCCTCGGGAGGAATCCGCCTCCTGCAGACCACCACCGGCAACACCGTACTGCAAACCGATCGCCGGCAGCTGACGGGCGTGGCCGGCCAGCTTTTGATCGCGCCGCGTGAAAACACAATGCTTGCCGGCACCGGCGAGGGGCTCGCCGCCTGGGCGTTCGACCCCGGCTATCCCGAGGTGTCGCTGCGGTCGCTCTTCGGCCGCGTCTGGTACGAAAACTATCCCGACCCGGTGCATGCCTGGGAAACGACCGGGCATGAATCGTTCGAGGCGAAGTTTGGCCTCGTCCCGCTGATCTTCGGCACGATCAAGGCCACCCTCTATTCGATGCTCTTCGCCACCCCGATCGCCCTCCTCGCGGCGATCTATTCCAGTCAGTTTCTCCACCCGCGGTGGAAGGCCCGGATCAAGCCGACGATCGAGATGATGGCCAGCCTGCCGAGCGTGGTGCTGGGCTTCGTGGCCGGCCTCGTCTTCGCACCGATCATCGAGCAGGCCGTGATGCAGGTGATCACCGGCATCTACGCGGTGCCGCTAACGCTGGTGGCGGCGGCCCACCTCTGGCAACTGCTCCCGGCGGGGCTGCGGTCCCGGCTCGGTGGCTGGCGGTTTGCGGCGATCGGTCTTGTCGCCCTGCCGGCCGGGCTGCTGCTGGCGCGACTCGCCGCGCCGTGGCTCGAGCGGCTGCTCTTCCAGGGCGACATCGCCACCTGGCTCGATGGCCGCGGCGGCAGCGGTCTCGGCGGCTGGGTGCTGGCCCTCCTGCCGCTGGCCGGCATCTCGGCCGCGATCATCGTGGGCCGCGTGATCTCTCCGTGGCTGCGGCGGCGGAGCGGCGGCTGGTCGCACCGGCAGACCGCCCTCGCGGCGTTGGCGGCATTTCTGGTGGGCCTGGCCCTGGCGGCGGTATTGGCCGTGGCGGGGGCGATGTTTCTCGACGCCCTCCGGCTCGATACGCGGGGCGGCCTGTTCGGCACCTACGTGCAGCGCAATGCCATGATCGTGGCGATCGGCATGAGCTTCGCGATCATTCCGCTGGTCTTCACGATCGCCGACGACGCGCTCTCCAGTGTGCCCGACCACCTGCGCAGCGCCTCGCTCGGGGCCGGAGCCACGCCGTGGCAGACGGCCGTGCGGGTGATCGTGCCGGCGGCGGCCAGCGGCCTCTTTTCGGCGGTGATGATCGGCCTCGGTCGGGCGGTCGGTGAGACGATGATCGTGCTCATGGCGGCCGGCAACACGCCGCTCATGAATTGGAATCTCTTCAACGGCTTTCAGACACTCTCGGCGGCGATCGCGACGGAACTGCCCGAGGCGGCCCGCGGCAGCGCCCACTACCGCGTGCTCTTCCTGGCGGCGCTGGTGCTCTTCGCGATGACGTTTGTACTCAACACGGTGGCGGAGGTCGTGCGGCAGCGATTCCGGAGGCGGGCCCATGACCTTTGATGCGCAGCGGCCGCGGCGGGTGCGGTCGGCCTATTCGAGCATGGCGGCCCATGGCGAGCCGTGGGTGTGGCTTACCGGCGGGTCGCTCGCGCTGGCGATCATCATGATCACCGGGCTGCTCGGCTTCATCGCGTTGCGCGGGGCGATCACCTTCTGGCCCGCTCCGCTCGAGCTGGTCACGCTCCGCGACGGCCGCCAGGCCCTCGGCGAGGTGACCGAACGGGAACAGACCGACTTGCTCGCCCGCCGGCTGATTCGCACGGCCAACTTCGAACTCGCCGGCACTCATTATGAATGGTTCGACGACGCCGAGATCTCGACCGCGGCCTTCCCCGAGTGGGCGACGGCGATCGAACGGCTCGAAGGGGGCCGGTTCCATGGCTTCCCGGTGAGGCTGCTGCACGGTGAGAAGGTGGTGGCCGAAGGGCCGGAGGCCTCGTGGACGGCGTTTCGCGATGAACACCCTGCGGTCCGCCGTCGCGATCGCCAGGCGATGGCGATCGACAAGCACGACCGCGGCGAACTCCAGCGGCGACTCCGCGCGGCCCGACTGGCCGTTGTGGAGGCCGATCTGGCGGCGGGCCAGGAAAGCGACCGCTATCGCCGCGCGGTGGAGGCCGAGCGGGAGACGGCACGGGAGGTGGCCGGGGCGTCCGCACTGCTCGACGAGAAGACGACCGCCCTGCGGTCCCAAAACGAGCGTTGGGTCTACGAGTTTGCCACGGCATCCGGTGAGAAGCAGGCGATACCGCTGGAGTCGATCGTGCAGATCTGGCAGCCGAATCGGCTCTCGCTGGTGGGTAAGGCGGGCGTGTATCTGTCGCGTTGGGCCGAGTTTCTCGCCGATGATCCCCGTGAGGCCAACAGCGCCGGCGGAGTCTTTCCCGCGATCTGGGGCACGGTGGCGATGACGCTCATCATGGCGTTGCTCGTGGCCCCCTTCGGCGTGCTCGCCGCGCTCTATCTCCGTGAGTATGCCTCGCGGGGCTGGATCACCTCGGCGGTGCGAATCGCGATCAACAACCTCGCCGGCGTGCCGAGCATCGTCTACGGCGCCTTCGGCCTCGGCTTCTTCTGCTACGGCGTGGGCGCCGGGATCGACGACCTCTTCTTCCGACCGGCGCTGGTCGCCGATGGCCAGCCCACCTTCGGCACCGGCGGCCTGCTCTGGGCCTCGCTCACGCTCGCCCTCCTCACGTTGCCGGTCGTGATCGTGGCCACCGAGGAGGCGCTCGCCGCGGTGCCCAACTCGATGCGGGAAGGGTCGTATGCCTGCGGGGCCGGCAAGTGGCAGACGATCCGCCGCATCGTATTGCCGCGGGCCCCGCCGGGGATCATGACGGGGCTGGTCCTCGCGGTGGCCCCCGG
>CAYZFV010000150.1:0-4615 GCA_964477765.1 uncultured Candidatus Kuenenia sp. | reverse complement strand
CGCCCGCCAGGTCGCCGCCAGCCTCGGGATCACCGACCATATCGTGCTGCCGATCGATCTCACGGCCTTCGGGGGGAGCGCCCTCACCGACTCGAACATCGCCGTGCCCAAGGGGCGGTCGACCGCGGCCATGGCCGACGGCATTCCGGTGACCTACGTGCCGGCCCGCAACACGGTGTTTTTGTCGCTGGCCCTCGCGATGGCGGAAACCCGGGGGGCGGAGGCGATCGTGGTGGGAGTCAATGCTATCGACTACAGCGGCTACCCCGACTGCCGACCGGAGTACCTCGACGCCTTTCGGACTCTCGCCCGGCTGGCCACGAAGGCCGGTGTCTCCGGCCGACCGCTCGAGATTCTCGCGCCGCTGGTCGCGCTGACAAAAGCCGAGATCATCCGCCTGGGGCTCGACTTGGGCATCGACTACGGGCTCACCACCAGCTGCTACGACCCCGACCCCGCGGGCCGCCCCTGCGGCGAGTGCGACTCCTGCCGCCTGCGGGCGGCGGGCTTTGCCGCCGCCGGTGTGGCCGACCCCCGGGCGGCGACTGCCTGACGGAGCCCTGCATGCAGATCGCCGAGATCTATCAGTCGCTCCAGGGAGAAGGCCTGCTTGCCGGCACACCCAGCGTGTTTGTCCGCACCAGCGGCTGCAACCTCCGCTGCCACTGGTGCGACACGCCGTTTACATCGTGGGAACCGACCGGCACGCCGATGGCGGTCGGGGAGATCGTGGCCGCGGTGGAGGCGTTTGGGCGGCGACATGTCGTCGTCACAGGCGGTGAACCGCTGCTCTTCCCGGAGACCGTCGCAGTGTGCCGCGAGTTGCGGCAACGAGGGCATCACGTGACGATCGAGACCGCCGGCACGGTGCTGCCCGAGCCGCCTGGCACCGACCCGATCGCCGATCTGATGTCGATCAGTCCGAAGCTCGCGTCGTCAGGCCCGCCGGCCGACACGCCTGGAGGCTGGGCCGCTCGGCATGCCGACGCCCGGCGGCGCGACGATGTGCTCGAAGCGCTGATGCGGGAAGCGCCGTGGCAGCTGAAATTCGTGATCGATTCGCCCGCCGACCTTGTCGAGGCGGAGGGTTGGCTCGAGGATCTCGGCGTGCAGTCAGCCGACGGTGCCGTGTTGATGATGCCGCAAGGGGTGACTGCAGACGATCTGGCCCGCACCACCGCCTGGCTCGCCGCCGCCTGCGAGCGTCGCGGCTACCGACTTGCCCAGCGACACCACATCGAGTGGTTTGGCCACGCCCGCGCCACCTGACAGTCGCGCGTCGGCGGGATGACGCCCCACTCAGCGCCGCCGCCGGCCCCCGGGCTTGCGCCCGGGGCTTCCTGGTGTCAAACACACAGCCACCGCTCCCCCACCCAACTGCCGGCCCCCGGGCTGGCGCCTGGGGCTTCCTGGTGTCGAACACACAGCCACCGCTCCCCCACCCAACTGCCGGCCCCCAGGCTGGCGCCCGGGGCTCGTTGTTTCGAACACCCAGCCACCGCCCCTCCACCCAGCCGCCGGCGCGAGCCGGCGGGCTCGCAATCTATCTAGGTGGGCTTGGCGTGGCCGCGGGGGCCGAAGACGAGCACGGTGGCGGCGCCGACAGCCACGATGAGCATGCCGGCCAAAAACCACGGGCTCACGTCGCTCGTCGGCGTGTGGGCGAAGGCGAGCGTGGCGAGCGTGTTGATCACCGGCGCGCAGCCAAACACCACCGGCATCACGGTGAAGGGCTTGCCCCCGCAGGTGAAGGCGAGAATCGTGCCGAGCGCCCCGATCGCCCCGAGCGACCCGGCCGCCATGCTCATCAGCGTGCCCCAGCCGCTCCACGTGCCGGTGTCACCCGTCGGCACGAGCAACGCCAGGGGCACGACGACCGCGATCAAAAAATAGGCGGCGCCGATGCAGATCAGCGGCCGCAGGCGGCTGCCCCCCATCGCGGCCTGGCCGCGGTGGAGCACCGGCCCGTAGGCCCCCCAGGAAAACATGGCCAGCGCCGTCGACAGCAGCACCTCGAGAAACCGCTCGGCCCGCGATGCGACCTTCTCCACGGCGACGGCCGGCTCCGCCGGTGCGGCCGCGCCGCCCGCATCGGCCTCCACGACGGCCGCGGCCGGCTCGGCATGCGGCTGGGGCTGGGGCTTGAACACGAGCACCGTCACCGCCCCGGTGATGACAAGGATGAGCCCGGCCAAAAATGGAGCCTTCAGCTGGTTGAAGGCCCGGTTCATGAAGGCCGTGAGCAGCGTATTGACCACCGGCGCTCCCCCAAACACCAGCGGCATCACGTAGATCGGCTTTCCGCCGCAGGACAGCGCGAGGATGACCCCGAGCGCCCCGAACGCGCCGGCGGTGCCGGCCAGCAGGCTCCAGATCACGCCCTTCATCGTCCAAGCGCCGCGTTCGCCGCGCCGCAGGAGCACCAACGGGATCAACACGGCGATCAGAAAGTAGGCGATGCCGACGCACACAAAGGGCCGCAGCGCCGATTGCATCGCCTCACGACCGAAGTGAAGCACCGGGCCGTACAGCCCCCAGCAGAGGGCCGTCAAAGCGATCGCCGCCAGCATTCCGAGCATCTGCATCATCGGGTCGACTCCAGGAGTTCCAGAACCTTGGCCCCCACATCCTCCACGGAAAGCAGCCGCATGCAATCGTGATGCCCGAGCGGGCAGACCGGCTGGCCGCAGGGAGAGCAGGGGAGGTCGAGCCGCATCTCCACGCGGTGGTCGTGTTCCGAGCGACTGAGGCGGGGATCCATCGGGCCGTGCAGCACCACGGTCGGCCGCTGGAAAGCGGCGGCGATATGCCGCGGTCCGCTGTCGGTCGACACCACCACGGCGGCGCGCCGGATGACCGCCTTCGAGAGGCCGAAGGGAAGCCGCGACTCGTCGGCAAGACTCTGCACAGCCGGGTGATCGGCCGCTTCCACCACGCCGCGGGCCTCATCGCGATCGCCGGGCCCGCAATGAATGAGCACGCGGGTGGGTGGCACCCGCTCGACGAGGGAGCGAGCCAGCGTGGCGACTTTGTTCATGCCCCACTGTTTCGCCGGTCCGAAGGCGGCCCCGTCGTTGAGCACGATCAGCGGCGACTGCGGGTCATGGCGTGGAAACAGCCGCGTCAACACCGCTTCGCCCAGCTGCTCGTCTGCGGCCGAGACCGCCAACTCCAGTCGCAGTGGCTCGGGAGGCATGCCGATCAGACCGGCCAGCTGCACCGGATAGGCCGCCGACGAAAAGGGCTCGATCCGCCCGTGCTTGCGCGGGGGCGCGACGGGATCGGTAAGCAGCCACCGCCGCCAGTGCATCGCCATCCCGATTCGCCGCCGCACCCCTCCCGTCCAGGCGAGGGCCGCGCTCGACAGCGAATTGGGGATGATGATCGCCACTTCGGGCCGCTCCGCCCGCAGCCGCCGGGCGACCGCGGAAAACCGGATGGCCGCGTCGGCGCCGCGACGGTCATAGAGGATCACGTCGTCAAACCACTCCGAGCCGGCGAGGAGTTCGACGGCCAGCGGCCGCAGCACGCCGGTGATCCGTGCGCGACCGGCGCAGTGTCGCCGCAGGCCGCGGAGCAGCGGGGTCGCCATTACGATATCGCCCACCCAACGGGGCATGATCACCACGAGATGCATCGGCGAAACCCTAGCAGACAGCCTGAAAAACACCCACCGTCACTCGGCCTGCGGGCGGATCGGGATCGTGCTCCCGCGGGCGGCGATCAGCCCCGCGGACAGGGCGGCAGCGAACGTGAGCAGGGCCGAGGCAGCCAGCCAGCCCCAGGGCACCACCGCCCGACCGGCAACGAAGAGGGGAAGAAGGGCGGCCAGGCCGAGGGCAGCCCCAGTCACGAGCCCGGCTCCGACGAGAAACATGGTTTCGAGCATGATGAGGTTCCGGACTCGGCCGACCGTAAACCCGATCGACCGGAGCACCGCCAGCGGCCCGAGCCGTTCAAACACCCCCTGCATCTGCACGGCCGCCACGCCGAGCGTGCCGAGCAGGAGCCCGAGGCTGCCGAGCATCTGGAAGCCGGAGAGAAAGGTATTTTGCACCGCATACAAGCTCCGCAGCCGATCGGTGGCCGACTGCACCGACACGCCCACGTCGGCCCACGCCGCGGCAATCGCCTGGGACACGGCCGCCTGCGACTCCACCGCGACCGCCGCCGCATCGACAACCGCCAGCGCGTACCCTGATTGCCGAGGCATGAGCCGGGTGAAGTTTTTTTCGGAAACGATCACCACGCCCTGCAGGATGCCCGGCTCCAGCAGTCCCACGATCTGCAGGGTTGCGGGCGGCTCGCCGTCGTCGCCGGGGAGAGTGAAGCGAGCGCCGACACCGCCCAGCTTGAGCGCCCACTGGGCTGTCGCCTCATCGAGGATCGCCGGCACCGCGCCATCGCGATCGGCCTGCTGCTCCAGGAGCGTCCATGGGTTGGTCACCCCGGCGCCGAGCGGAGCATGCGCGACAAACCGAAACCCAGCCCGCCGCACAAACCCCGGCCCCACTCCGAACACCGTCTGCTCTGCCGATGGCAAGGTGATGACCATACCGGAAGGCTGGGCGCTGCTTCCGCCCGGCGATGCCGCCCTCACAAGACGAGTGAAAGC
>CAYZFV010000149.1:0-2541 GCA_964477765.1 uncultured Candidatus Kuenenia sp. | reverse complement strand
GGAGTTGAGCTTGGCGAAGATCCGCGCCGGCCGCCCCGACCGCGCCCGTGCGGCCTGTTCGTCGATCAGTTCGATCGTCCGGCGATGCAGGTCATTCGGCGCCACGACCAGCTTCCGCCAGGCATGCCCCTGCGAATAGCCGGTGAGGAGGTTGAACAGCGCCGAGGCATCCTCGGCGATCGCCTCGTCGGCCGTAAACAGCCCGAGGTCGGTGTAGAGCGTGGCAGTGGCCGGATTGTAGTTACCGGTGCCGAGGTGCACATAGCGCCGCAGCGAGTTGCCCTCGTTGCGGACCACGAGCGACACCTTGCAATGGGTTTTCAGGTCGAGGAAGCCGAACACCACGTGCACGCCCGCCCGCTCGAGCTGCCGCGCCCAGCTCACGTTGTTGGCTTCGTCAAACCGGGCCTTCAGCTCGACCAGGGCCGTCACGTGCTTGCCCGCCTCGGCGGCCGTCATGAGCGCCCGCGAGATCGGTGAATCACCGCTCGTGCGGTAGAGCGTCTGCTTGATGGCGAGCACCCGTGGATCGTTGGCCGCCGTGGTCACGAAATCGACCACCGGATCAAACGATTCATACGGGTGATGGAGCAGGACGTCCTGCCGGGCGATCACCGAGAAAATATCCCCGCCGCGACGATCGAGCGGCGCCGGCACCCGCGGCGTAAAAGGCTTGTCTTTGAGCCGCTCGAAGCCTGACATCTTGTAAAGCTCCCAGAGGCCGGTGAGGTCGAGCGGGCCGTCGATGCGATAGACCTCGCTGTAGCCGTCTTCGGTGCCGTCGTGCAGCCCTTCGTCGTCGACGATCATGCGGCCGAGTGTCTCGTCGGCCCGAGAGGCGATCTCGATCCGCACCGCCTGGCCGCGCTGCCGCGTCTTGAGCCGCTCCTCGATCAGCCGGAGCATGTCGTCCGATTCCTGTTCCAACAGTTCCATGTCGCTGTCGCGGGTGATGCGGAAGGCGGTCCACGATTTCACCGTGAAGCCGCCGAACAGTTCGGGGAGCCGGGCGGCCACGATGTCTTCGAGGAGCAGAAAAGACGTCTTGGCAGGATCGGGGTTTGGCACCACCACGACCCGCGGCAGCACCTGCGGCACCTGCACGACGGCAAAGAGCTGTTTGGGGCCGAGCCCTTCGGCGTGCTCCAGCATCACGCCCAGGTAGAGGCCGCGATTGTGATATCGCGGCGAGGGATGGGCCGGATCGCAGGCCATCGGCGTGAGGATCGGCAGGGCCCGCTCCCGAAAGAAGCGATCAACATGCTCGAGCTGGTCGTCCGACAGCGACTCGTATCGCAACAGCTCGAACCCCTCCGCCGCCATCGCCGGGCCGATGCTCTCCTTGAGGCAGCGATACTGCCGGGCCACCAGTTCCTGCGTGCGGGCGGCGATCGCCCGCAGCTGCCCGATCGCCGACATGCCGTCGGCGGCGTAATCTTGCGGAGCACTCTCGCCGAAGGCCTGCTCGCGAATCCCCGACACCCGCACCATGAAAAATTCATCGAGATTGGAGCTGAAGATGGCGAGAAACTTCATCCGCTCGAGCAGTGGGTTCTCCACGTTTTCAGCCTCCTCCAGCACCCGGAGGTTGAACTCCAGCCAGCTCAATTCCCGGTTGATGAAGGCGTCGGGGCTGATCGTCGTGTCGTTGTCCGGCATGGCTGCATGGGCTCCGTGGTCCACGGGATCGGCCATGAAGCTGGCCGAAACACTCTTCCTTCAGTGTACCCTTGAAGGACCGTTCTCCTGAGCCGCCGATGCCCGTCACACACGATTCACATATTCGCCACGCCGCCCGGAAGCTTCGGGATGCATGCCGGGCGTGGAAGGAGCACGTGCCGGGGGCCTGTCCGCCCGGCGGGGTCGGCTGGGCGGCAACCATGGCCTGCCTGCTGGAGGCGGCGGCCCCCAAGCCGGGAAACGTGCATCCCGCCGCGGTGTTCCCCGATCTTTCCCACGACGACCTCGTGGCGGCCGCGCAGGCCATCGGGCCGGTTCTGGAGCGGGCGGGCGACAGGCCGCTGGGAATGCTGATCCTCGACGCCGTGCGGCAGTCGCGCCGCGCGACCCGTTCCAACGCCAATCTCGGCATGATCCTCGCGATCGCCCCGCTGGCGGCGGTGCCACCGGCCAGCTGGCCTCCCCTCGCGGATGGAAACTCCCTCGCGCAGCTTTCCCGACTGGCTGCGGCCGTGCTCGAGAGTCTCGATGCGGCCGACACGGCGGCCATCTGGCAGGCTATCGGGGAGGCCCGCCCCGGTGGCCTGGGGCGAGCGGAGCAGCATGACCTCGCCGGGCCACCCCCCACCGATATCCTCGCCGCGATGCGGCTGGCCGCCAGCCACGATGCGATCGCGGCCCTGTGGACTGCGGGCTACGGTGAAATCCTCGGTGAACTGGTCGCGGATCTTACCGATACCCTGACGACATCGACCGAGTGGCGGCGGGCCATCGTCGAGGCCTTTCTGCGGCAGCTGGCTCGCACCCCCGACCCGCCGATCCCGCGCCCGCCCCGCCGAGGGTCAGGATCAGGGCAAGAGC
>CAYZFV010000148.1:0-15199 GCA_964477765.1 uncultured Candidatus Kuenenia sp. | reverse complement strand
TGCCGGTCGAGCGAGCGGCGGGAGAGATCGGGGGCATTGGCCACCTCGTCGGCCGAGAGGCCGTCGCAGGCCTTGGTACGGATGAGCCGGAGTGCCCGGCGAACGTCGGGGTCGTCGACGGCGAGCATGTCGGTGCTGCGGCGGACGGCCACGCCCACCGGCGGCACGAAGACGCTTTCGGGAATCCCTGTCTGCCCTGCCATCTGCGCGGCGAGCGCCCGGGCCGCCTCGTAGCCGATGCACTCGAGATTTTGCGCGACGCTCGAGAGTGGTGGCGTGGCGAGGTCGCAGAGCACCTCGTCGTTGTCGACGCCGATCACGGCCACGTCGTCGGGGCAGGCGAGGCCGAGCGACCGCACGGCGTCGAGCACTTCGAGAGCCCGCACGTCGTAGGCCGCCATGATGCCCACGGGCTTGGGCAGCGACTCGATCCATCGGGCGATCGCCGGCACGTCGTCGGGCCGCATCCCGGTGCGACTGGCCCGGGGCCTGTTGAAGACATGCACGGCGGCCCTGCGGGCGGCCGCATGGTCGGCGAAGGCTTCCTCCCGCAACCGCGACCAGCGGGTGGCGACGCCGCAGTAGGCGAGTTGGGAAAAGCCCTGCTGGAGCAGATGGTCGGCGGCTGTCTGGGCGATCGCCTGTTCATCGGAGTGGATGCCGGGGGAGGCCACATCGGCCTCTTCCCAGCGGAGCGACACGACCGGCAGGCTGCCGCTGAGCCACTGCGGTGGCATCTGGCTTCGCTGGAGCCGGGTGATCACGCCATCCAGTTCGGCGGCGACGAGTTCACGGGGCACGGCCTCGTTGAATCCACGCTCATCGGCATAGACCCGCCAGGGCTCGTGCTCCCGCTGCCAGCGGCCGATGCCCTGGAGCACGCCGCGGCCGAATGCCTTCGAGGTCTCGACGAGCAGCGCCACCCGCTTGGGCCGTGCGGCAACCGATACCGAGTTGGGTGGCAGGCCGGAAACCATGGGGTGATGGTACCCCGGTCATCCATCATCTTCATACGTTCGAGATCGACGGGGAGCCGGTCTTGTTTGCTCCACTCCGTTGACCATCACATTTTTGCCGCCGCCAAACGGCCGCTGCAGGCGTGATATGCTGCTCGGTCTGGTTTGCCGGCGGGACGCTGGAGCGTGGACGATGGCACACATGCGATTCGTGGCCCTGATCCTTGCCTGGGGCCAGCTGGCGGTTGGCGGTGCGCGGTTGGTTCGCGCGGACGAGGCCGGCAACCCGTGGGCCCGCTGGCGGGGCCGCGATGCCGCGGGCCAGGGAGGCGAGGGGGCCTTCCCGGTCGCTTGGTCGGCCGACGCGTGGGCTTGGAAGGCCGATCTGCCCGGGGTGGGCCACGCGTCTCCCGTGATCTGGGAAGATCATGTCTACACCGCGTCGGCGGACGAGGCTGCCGGGGTGCGGTATCTGCTCTGTCATGATCTGGCCACGGGTGAGCGACTCTGGTTGCGCGAGATTCCCGGCCCGATCGATCGGCATCACACGCAAAACAGTTCTGCTTCCGGCTCGGTGGCCACCGATGCCCTCGGCATCTACTGGCTCTGGGGCACGCGGGACAATGTCCGCCTCGAGGCCGTGTCGCATGAGGGCCAGCCGCGGTGGCATGTCGACCTCGGGCCGTTCGCGGCGGAACATGGCTTCGGTGGCACGCCGACGGTGTGCGGGAATCTCGTCATCGTGCCACTCGAGCAGGATGGCCCGGGCTTCGTCGTGGGCCTCGATGTCGTGACCGGCAAAGAGCGGTGGCGTCTTGCTCGGGAGGGCGTGGATAAGGCGGCGTACTCAACGCCGCTCGTGATCGAAAGTGCGAACACGAACGCCGTGATCTGCACGAGCCACGGCCACGGTCTCTACGCCGTCGATCCAGGCACCGGCCGCGTGCTGTGGGAGAACCGCTGTTTCCCGAGGCGAACCGTCTCCTCGCCGATCCGGGCGGCCGGCCTGCTCATCGGCACCAGCGGCGATGGCGGCGGCAACAATCTGTTGGTGGCGGTCAAGCCTCCGGATGTTTCGATGGCCGATGCTTCGCGTGCCGAGGCCACGGTGGCCTACTCGATCGACAAGAGTGCGGCTCCCTATGTGCCCACGCCCTTGGAATCGAAGGGCCGTCTCTATCTGTGGGGTGATCGCGGTGTGGTGACATGCGTGCGAGCGGCAGACGGGGCTCGCGTGTGGAAGGGACGCGTCGGGGGTAACTACTCGGCCTCACCGATCGCCCTCGGTGGCCGGATCATCAACGTGGCGAGCGACGGTGAGATCGTCGTGATCGGCGATGGCGACAGCTTGGAGGTGCTCGGTCGGACGCCGCTCGATGAGGAGACACGGGCTACGCCGGCCGTGGCCGACGGCCGGCTTCTCTTTCGGAGCGCGAGCCACCTGTGGGCTCTGCCGATCGACCAGCCCCTCACCAGGAGCGGAGCCGACGGCAACTGATTTCGCACCCTTTTTGCATTTTTTCGCAATGGGATCGATCGCTCCCCATGGGGCCGTTGACCTAGAATCAAGGGTGATGAGAAGCCTGCCGCGATCCATCCGCCGTGTGGAGCGGTGCCGGACCTTGTTGGCCGGTGCGGCGGCGGCGGTGTTGCTGGCGGCACCGGTGAGCGGCCAGGCGGCCACGCCGGAAGACCTCGAGTTTTTCGAGGCGAAGGTGCGGCCGCTGCTCGTGGAGCATTGCAGCGGCTGCCACTCTGCGGAGGCGGGCGACCCGGAGGGAGGACTTTCGTTTGACTCCCGCGCCGATTTTTTCGCCGCTGAAGGCGTGGCCGTGGCCGGTCAGCCCGACGAGAGCCTGCTCGTGAAGGTGGTGCGGTATGACGGCGACCTGCAGATGCCCCCGGATGGCAAACTGCCGGCCGATGCGATCCGCACTTTTGAGGAGTGGGTGAGCCGCGGGCTGCCGTGGCCCGACGATGGCAAGCAGGCGACGATTGCGGCATTTGATATCGCCGCCCGCAGGGCCGACCACTGGTGTTGGCATCCGCCGCAGGCGTCGGCTCCGCCCGTGGTGAAGCATGCCGCGTGGTGCCGCGGTGACATCGACCGATTTGTGGTGGCCCGACTCGAGGCGGCCGGGCTCGAGCCAGCCCCGGAGGCCTCACGCGCGGTGCTCGTGCGCCGGGCCAGTGAAATCCTCACCGGTCTGCCGCCGCGTCCTGAAGATCTCGCCCGGGTACTCGCCGATCCCGACCCGCTGGCGTATGAAAAATATGTCGACCAACTGCTGGCATCACCGCACTACGGGGAGCGATTCGCGCGACACTGGCTCGACGTGGCCCGCTACGGTGAAACGCGGGGGCATGAATTCGACTTCCCGATCCCGAATGCCTGGCACTATCGCGATTGGGTGGTGCGGGCAATCAACGCCGACCTCCCGTACGACCAGTTTGTCCGCGAGCAGATCGCCGGTGACCTCATCGACAGCCCACGGGTCACGGCCAGCGGGGCGAATGAATCGGTGATCGGCACCGGCTTCTGGCTGCTCGGGGAGGAGGTGCACGCCCCGGTCGACATCCGTCAGGACGAGGCCGATCGGATCGACAACCGTGTCGACACCTTCGGCAAGGCGTTTCTCGGCTTGGCGCTCGGCTGCGCCCGCTGTCATGACCATAAGTTCGACGCCATCTCTGATGAGGATTACTACGCGATCGCCGGGATGGTGATGTCGAGCAGTTATCGACAGGTGCCCTTCGAGACCCTCGAGCACAACAAGCAGGTGGCGGCCCGTCTCGCCGCCCTTGATGGTGCGATGCGAAACGACCTCCGCCCGTTGATTGAGACGCTGACGAGCCTCACGCTGTCAGGTGAGGCCGCCGGCGAGCCAGTGGCGTCAAATACCGGCGAAACCGTGCTCGCCGACTACACACGGCCGCGAGACACGACACCGCTCATCACCGATGCCGCGGCATGGGAACAGGTGGAGGCCGGGCAGCCAAGGGTGTCGGCGGCGACAGGTGACGCGCCGCTCGCCATTCGCGTCGAAACGTCGGGGCATGCGCGAAGCGACGCAGTCTGGTCGATGCTCAAAAGCCGTGGTGAGCGGGAAGCAGGTGGCTTGGGCACGGTCGACCGGGCCGGCCGCGTTCTCCGCACCCCCAAATCACGAATCAAAGAAGGCGTGATCTGGCATCACGTGCGCGGCCAGCTCCAGATTTTTACCGTCGTCGATGGCCACGTGATGGTGCATGGGCCGCTGTACGGGCCCACGGTGATGAAGGTCGACACGAAGGGTGAGTGGAAGTGGATCCGGCAAGATCTGCGACGCGACATCAAGGATTGGGATGCCGGCCATGTGGTGCATGTGGAATACGCCGCCATCGAAGGAGAAGCGGGGGTGGCGGAAACCGTGGCGGCAATCGACCAGCCCACCCGGGCTGCTCCCGCGGAGCCCGCTCTCGTGAATGGGCGACTCGCATCTCCTGATATCGACTGGACGAGCCCGGCCGCCGCCACGCTCCTCGAGAAGGCCGGGCACCATGCCGCCCGGCGGGCTGCGATTCTGGCCGACGTGAAGCTCGTGTCGGCCACCGCGCCAACGCTGCTCGACGGCAACGGCATCGATCAGTATGTGCTGCTCAAGGGCTCGGCCGCCCGGCCGGGTGCGGTCTCGCCGCGCCGCTTTCTGGAAGCGATCGACGGACCCGATCAGCCGGCATGGCCGCGGCATTCGTCGGGCCGCAAGGAACTGGCCGACCGCGTGCTCGACCCCGCCAATCCGCTCACGGCCCGTGTGGCCGTCAACCGGATCTGGCATCACCTCTTCGGCCGCGGCCTGGTGCCCACCACCGACAACTTCGGCAAGCTCGGCGAAGCCGCCGCCGATTCCCAGGCTCAGGCATTGCTCGACACGCTGGCGGTGCGGTTGATCGCCGAGGGCTGGAGCATCAAGCAGCTGGTGCGGGAGATCGTGACCAGCAGCACCTGGCGGATGGCCTCGACCCCGTCGGCTCGGGCCATCGAACTCGACCCGCTCAACCTGCTGATGCATCACCACCCGCTCCGCAGGCTCGAGGGAGAAGCGGTACGCGACAAGGTCTTGGCGGTGAGCGGCCGACTCGATCGCACGGTCGGCGGGCCGAGCGTCGAAGTGTTTCTGACCGATTTTCACGAGGGGCGTGGCCGGCCTGCGACCGGCCCGCTCGACGGCGCCGGCCGCCGCAGCCTTTACACGAAGATCCGCCGCAACTTTCTGCCCAGTTTTTTGCTGGCCTTCGATATGCCGGTGCCCTTTCAGGCCATGGGCCGGCGGAATGTCACCAACGTGCCCGCCCAGGCGCTGACGCTGATGAACGACCCCTTCGTGGCCGAGCAGGCAACACTGTGGGCCAGACAGACACTCGCCGATGCAAGCCGTTCGCCGGAGCAACGCATCGACCAGATGTATCGCACAGCCTTCGCCCGGTCGCCGACAAGCGACGAACAGGCTACGGCGCTTGAGTTTTTGGCCGAGCAGGCCGCGCGACACGGTGGCGACTTCACCACCGATCCGCGGCACGAACCCGCTTGGGCCGACCTCGCCCACGCCCTGATCAACACCAAGGAATTTATCTTCGTGCCGTGATGTCACGCCCCACCCACCACTGCCGTCGCTTCCGCCCGCAGCCGCTCTCCCGCCGCGATCTGCTCCGACAGGTCTCCTGCGGGTTTGGCGGCGTGGCCGCGGCGACGCTCCTCCATCACGAGGCGGCCCGCGCTGCTTCAGGCGGCGTGCTGCCGGCCCTCCACCATCCGGCCAAGGCGACGAGCGTGATCTTCCTCTACATGGACGGGGGCGTGTCGCAGGTCGACTCGTTCGATCCGAAGCCGCGGCTGGAGCAGGATGCCGGCAAGGACCCGAGCACGCTCTTCAAGGTCGACGCCACCCAGTTCAACAACGTCGGCACCGTGCTGCCGAGCCCCTGGAAGTTTCAGCGGTATGGCCAGAGCGGCATCCCGGTGAGCGACCTGTTTCCGCACATCGGCTCGGTCGTGGATGACTTGGCGATCATCCGCTCGATGACGAGCGAGTTTCCCGAACACACCAATGCCAACTATTTTTTGCATACCGGCAGCGGTCTGCAGGGGCGGCCGAGCATGGGGGCCTGGACCACCTATGGCCTGGGCAGCGACAACACCGACCTCCCCGGCTACATGGTGATCAACGGCGGGCTGATCCCGCCCGGTGGCCTCGACAACTTCACCAACGGGTTTCTGCCGGCGACCTACCAGGGCTCGATCGTGAAGCCCGACGCCGTCGGCCTGGCAAACGTGAAGCCGCGGGAGAAGTCGGCCCCGCATCAGTTGGCCAAGCTCGATCTTGCCCGTCGGCTCGATCGTGGATTTGCCGAACGGCTGGCGACGGCCGGCACCGCCCCGGATGCCCTCGAGAGCGCGATCGCCAATCAGGAGTTGGCCTACCGGATGCAGACCGAGGTGCCGAACCTGCTCGACATCGCCGATGAGACGGCGGAGACGAGGCAGGCCTACGGTCTCGAGAGCGACTACAAGCCGACGCAAATCTTCGGCACCGAGTGCCTGCTCGCACGGCGGATGGTGGAGCGGGGCGTGCGGTTCGTGGAGCTGACCTGCCCGAAGGTTGGTGGCGACCGCTGGGATCAGCATGGCAACCTGAGGGTGGGCCATGAAAACAACGCCCGGGCGGTCGATCAGCCGATCGCGGCGCTGATCCGCGACCTGCGGGCCCGCGGGCTGCTCGACTCGACGCTGGTCGTGTGGAGCGGCGAGTTTGGCCGCACGCCGTTTGCCCAGGGCGAGGACGGCCGCGATCACAACCCGCAGGGATTTTCGCTGTGGATGGCGGGTGGCGGTGTGAAAGGGGGCACGATCGTGGGGGCGACCGACGACTACGGCTATCGCGTGGTCGAAAAGAAATTCATGATCCACGATCTGCATGCCACGATGCTGCACCTGCTCGGCATCGATCACGAGCGGCTGACCTATCGCTTCAGCGGCCGCGACATGCGGCTGACCGATGTTCACGGGCACGTGATCACCGACGTGCTCGCGTAACCCACCGCTCTCCCATCGCGAAAAAAGTAGGACAGGCTTCAGCCTGTCAACCCACGGCGGCGGCAGGCTGAAGCCTGCCCTACTCGCCGAGTCCCGACTGCTTCCGCATCGAGAGGCTCTTGAGGGTGAGCACCGAGCCGACCGACATCAGTGCCAGGCCGAGCCAGCGGGGCGGCTGCACCACCTTGCGGCCCGGGGCGTTTTGCCACATCGCCGCCTGTGGCGTGCTCGCGCGGCTCACCTGGGCGGCGACGAACCGGCTCGATTTCTCGCTGAGGGTGAATGACTCCACCAGCCGGAACTGAACGCCGGCAAAAAACAGGAGCAGGCCCACGAGCAGCAGGTGATGCCGTTTCATGACCTCGTTATCGAATCGGCGGCGGCGTAATCTGGAATGGTGGCAGGTTGTAGCGGTTGGGGCGGTCAACCGGCTCGCTTGGCGGCAATCAGGGCCAGCAGCGCCCGTTGCGGGGCGACGAACTTCTCGATCCCTTCGGCCATCAACACATCTTCCAGCTTTTGCATGTCGACCGCTTGGTCGAGTTCGGCGAGAACCTCGGCCGGCGGCAGCACGTCGACCTGCCGGGAAAAGGTCCGCGTCGGATCGTCGGCCGCCTCGTTGGTGGCCGGAGGATTGGTCTGGATATCGTCGCCGGCGAGAGCCTCCACATAGCGGCAGGGATCGACGCCGGCCTGCTTCACGCCGGTGCTCGCAAACACGATCTCCTGCTCGAGGGGCGTCGGGTGGGCGGCCCAGAAGTCGCGGTTGGCCGCCCAGGCCCGCTTGGCATTGACGATCGCCAGCATCCCCTGCGCGGCCGGGGAGAGCTGGGGCACGTGCTTCTCTGTGTAGACGTCGATCCGTGACACGAACACGCTGTAGACGCTCTTGAAGGAATCGAGTGCCGGCCGCTGGCAGGCGCCCCGCCACACCGCGTCGCGGGCCGCCTCGTACTGCCGCAGCGTGAAGATGAGCGTGACGTTGAGCGGCACTCCGGCCGCCGCAAGCGGTTCGAGGGCCCGAATCCCGCTCGGCGTGGCCGGCACCTTGATCATGCGATTGGGCTGGCCGGCCGACCACTGGCGGCCAAGCTCCACATAACGGGCCACGCGCTCATCGTCGGTGAGGCCGTTGTGTGCGTCTTCGAGCAACGGGTCGAGTTCGAAGCTCACCCAGCCGTCGTTGCCCCGCGAGGATGCCCACACATCGTGGAAGACGCCCTGGGCCTCGCGGACCAGTTCATCCGTGAGCGTCCAGGCGATCGTATGGTCGTCGTGGCCCGCCGCCGCGAGATCGGCGATGCGGTGATCGAACCGGCCGGTCTTGATGAGGTCGGAGATGATCACCGGGTTGCTCGTGGCGCCGGTCGCGCCCGCGGCATGGTTGGTGCGAACCAGATCGGGATCGACCGAGTCGAGCCACAGCTTGGTGCCGCAGGCGATGAGGGAGGCGAGGCCGTGTGCCATGGTGAAACTCCTGGGGGAGAGGAATCGCGAAACTGGGAGGATTGTGAAGCTGGGAAATCTCCGAAAACGAACCGCCATTCAACCAAAAATTCCTGTGGAACCGAAAGTGCGGATGACGAAGACTACACCACCCCTTCGCGGGGGTGCCTTGATGGCGGCGGCCCAGGCCGGCCGCCCCGACGAAATGCGTGCAATCATGCAGTGGCAATCGGGCAATGCGATGCGGCTGGGCAGGGCGGCTGCCGTGTGTCTGGCCTTCGTGGTGGGCGGCCAGGGCCGCGCCGCCGAGGATGGTGGTGACATGGTGGAGCGACTGCCCGCCCCCGAGGCGGTCGCCGACTTCGCCTCCGGCATGCGGCTCGACGAGTTGCCGCTGCTCGAGCTGCCCGAGGTGGCAAGCTCCGGCGACTGGTTCTCCAGCAGCGGCTGGTATGGCGGGGCGGAGGTGTTGTTTTTCGACCGCAGCCGGGTGTATCGGCAGGACGTGGGTGAGGAACGCAATGCCGCGACAGGCGCCCTCGTCGACACGTTCACCACCACGCCGATCCCCTTCGATCTCGCCCCCGGCGCGCGGATCACGATCGGCGACTGGCTCGGCCGCGACGATCTCGACCGCGACCGGAGCCTGGAGCTGGTCTATTACGGTGGCTTCTCGTTCTTCCAGCGGGACACCCGCAACGCACTGCCGGGCGACGTGATCATCACGCCGCTCGACCCGACGTCGCCCTACTTTGTGGGCACCACCTACGAGACCACCCACCACACGCTCTTCAACAGCCTCGAAGGCAACTTTCGGCTGGCCCGGCGACTCGGCCGCGACCAGCTCGTGATGAGCCCCAACGGCACCTGGACGCGGCGAGCCCCGCGGGGCTTCCTCCCGGCGCTCCTGATCGGCACGCGGGTGGTCAATCTCAACGACTCCTTCACGCTGGCCACGGCCGCCCCCGATCGATCGGGCAGCTATGACGTCGACACGCAGAACTGGCTGTGGGGGCTGAATGTCGGCGGTGAGCTGGTGAGTCGCAACGAGTTCTTCTTCTGGGGGCTGCGGGGCCGGGCCACACCATCGATGAACTTCGCCGCCACCCAGCAGGCGGCGACCGGCACCGCACCAGCCGAGCCGCCACTCGATCAGACGGGATCGGCAACCCGCTTTACCGCCGGGTTTGTCGGTGATCTCTCGCTCTTCGCGGGCTGGCAGATCACACCCCGCTTCGCCCTCAAGGCGGGCTGGGACTTTCTCTGGGTGGCCGGGATCGCCACCGCGCCGCGGCAATTCAATCTCGCCACCACCCGCATCGACCCGATCGACCCTGGTGGGCAGATGTTTTTGAACGGGCTCGCGCTCGGCTGCGAAGGCCGATGGTGAGATTACCGGGCGATGGCGACCGCGACGGCCTGACCCGTCGAGCAGAGATTCACCGCGATCGCCGTCGGCGGCCGGCCGGCAAGCGGCTCACCATGCACGACGTTGACCGGGCAGGCCGGATCGGGGGTTTCATAGTTGAGCGTGGCCGGCACGAGCCCCTGCTGGAGGCCGAGCACGCTGGCGGCCAGTTCGACCACGCCGCCGCCTGCCCCGAGGTGTCCGAAGAAACTCTTGGGCGCCGTGACCGGCGTGTCGCCAAGAGCCCCGGCAATCGCCGCCGCCTCGGCCCGGTCCATCTCCCCCGTGCCGACGCCGTGGGCGTTGACATGCCCCACGTCGGCCGGCTCGAGATCGGCGGCGCGAAGCACGGCTTCGAGCGCGAGCCGCAGCGATTCGCCGGTGAACTTTTTCTGCCGCGTCGCCGGCTCGCAGCGGGCCGCGGTGCCGAGCAGCCGGCCGCGGATCGTGGCCCCACGTCGTTCGGCATGCTCGCGCGACTCGATCACGATCGTGCCGGCGCCCTCGCCATTCACGAGGCCGTCGCGGTCACGATCGAATGGTCGGCAGGCTTTGGTGAAGTCGTCGGCCCGATGGGAGAGGAGCGAGTCGCCCCGCGCCACCAGCGCCGTGGGGTGGAGTCGGCAGCCGGTACCTCCCACGAGCATGATGTCGGCCCAGCCCCGCGTGATCACGCTGGCCGCCTCGGCCAGCCCCAGGAGCCCCGACACATCGCCGAGCACGATCGAGTTGTTGGGGCCACGGGCATCGTGGGCGATGGCGATATGGGAGGCGGTCATGTTGGGCAGGTGTTTGAGCAGCCAGAGCGGATGCACCTCCTCGTGGATCGCCTCCGACCAGGCCTTGAATTCAAACCGGCCATCGACCTGCGAGCGACGATAGGTCGTCTCGAGATCCTCGAGGTCGGCATAGATCATGTCGTTGCCGAAGACGACGCCGAAGCGTTCCGGATCGAGGCTCCCCTCGGTGATGCCGGCATCCTGGATGGCGAGATCGGCGGCCGCGAAGCCGAGCTGAATCTCCCGGCTCATCACCTTGAGGCTCTTGCGGGGCCGCACGTAGAGTTTCGGATCGAAGTCGGGAATCTGCCCGCCAAACTTCACCTTCAGCGAGCTGGCGTCGAACAGATCGACGGGGCGGATGCCACTCGTGCCGGAAACGAGCGCCTCCCAAAACGCCTCGCTGCCGATGCCGATCGGGCTGGCGATGCCGATGCCGGTGATGACGATGTCCCGCGAGCCAGTCATGAAGTCCACCCTAAACGACAGCCGCATCCGCAGGAAGTGGAGCCCGCCGCGTGGCTCCGTCACCGTTGGCGGGGATGCTCCTGCCGCCATTGTGACGGAGGAACGGGATCATCAGCCTCCCACAACCCCCGGCGGGCCTGTCGGGCCGCCTCCTCGGCGGTGACGAGGTCGGGATCGGGAGCAAAGCCGCCAAACTCCCAGGCATGCCCCTCGGCGACGAGTTCGCGGTTGAGGTTGCGGTCGTCGAGCCACAGGGTGCCGAGCAGCCGACCGTGCTGATCGCGGGCGGTGCCGGCCACCCGCACCCGCCGCGCGGTGAGCTTCTTGTCGAGTGCATTGCGGGCGGCGCGGCCATGAGGCTGGTCGAACTCCGGCGCATCGATGCCCTGGAGACGAATCTTGACCGTCCGCCCCGACTCGTCGATGCAGGTGACCGTGTCGCCGTCGTTGACCATCTCCACCCGCCACAACGGCCGACCGGCAGTGTCGTACTGCGGACACATCGGCACCGTCGCCGCCACGGCCGACACCACCGCGGCGAGCACCACATACCACGGACGCAGGTGACGGGGCAGGCCTCGGGGGGGCGGTGGAAAACGAACGCGGGGCATCAGCGGCGGCTGCTCCGGATGTGGACCGATCACTCGGCGGCCAGATCGAGGCAGAGCAGATGATACTCCTCGCGGTCGCGGCGGCTGGCTCCCGCGACCGGCCGGCAGCCGGTGATGTAGAGCCGCCGATTGGCGAGCACCGGCGCCGTCCAGCAGGGATGATCCAGTTCGGGAAACCGCGCACGACTGATTTCACGAAACCGCTCCGCCGTCGCCTCGACCAGGGCGAGCGTGCCCCGTTCCCCCATCACGATGAACCGGCCGTCGACGAAGATCGCCGAGCCACGACCATAGAATGGTTCGCGGGCCGCCGGGCTTTCATCGGACGGCGTCCGCCACATCACCGCACCGTCCCGCACCCGCACGCAGCGAAAATCGGAACCCTGCTCGTGACGGCCGCTGAAGCCGTAGAGAAAGCCATCGCGGGCGATGGTGGTCGACCAGTGGTTTTGCATGGCGAGTTCATCCTGCCAGGCGACCGTGGCCGAGCCGCCGTCGGCTGCGACCTCGAGCATCACCGCGCCGGTGTCATAGGCGGCAGACAAAAAAATCTGGTTGTCGATCACGACCGGCTGCGCCGCGTTGACCGAGTCGTGGAGCGGCGACCGAAACCAGAAGGCGAACCGTTTGCGGCCGGTGGCAGGATCGAGCGCGACCAGCCCCGGCCGCATGAAGCAGAGGAGGTGCCGCTGGCCGTGGATGGTCGCCAGCTTGGGCGAGACGTAACTCGCCAGCTTCTCCGGGGGGCGATCCCGCTGGATCCGCACGGGGGCCGCCGGAAATTCGCCGAAGCCGATCGCCTGCCAGCGGGTCTTGCCGGTGGTGGTGTCGAAGGCCACGACGCCCGCGTGCGGATGGCCGCCGACCATCACGATGAGCTGATCGCCATCGACCAGTGGCGTGGAGCCAGCGCCAAAAAAACCCGGCGGCACGTCGAACTCGCGATTCGTCTCCCGCTGCCACAGCAGCGCTCCTGTGGCGAGATCGAGGCAGGTGACCCGACCCTCGGCACCAAACGTGAAGCAGCGGTCGGCCGTGAGCACGGGTGCGGCGCGGGGGCCGCCGTTGTAGCCGTAGGGATCGAGAAAATCGGTCGGGGCGGCGTGCCGCCAGAGCGTCGCCCCCGTCGTCGCCGCGAGACACTCGACGATCTCTTCGTCGCCTTCCCGGTGGAAGAAGACGAGCCGCTCGCCACGCACGGCCGGCGCCGCGTAGCCTTCGCCGACCTTTTTCTTCCAAAGCACCGGCGGCCCGCCGGCCGGCCACGCGGCCAGCAGGCCTGTTTCCGTGGAGACGCCAGATCCCTGTGGTCCGAGAAACGCGGGCCAATCATCGCCACGGGCGGCGGCGATCATCACGAGCGGCAGCGCGGTCAGGCCGACGAGGGTGCGACTGCTTGTTCCGCGACGGCGAATGAGCAACCTGCGGGGCATGCAATCAATCGTCCGTCGGTTGAACTCACTCGGGCTTGGCCTCGAGGAAGGGAAAAGGCTCGGCGGGTCGGAGGCTGGCGGAGGCATCACTGCTGTAGGTTTCGCCTCTCTTGAGCGGCAATCGCTTCACACCGCCGTCGGCAGAGAAATCGAGTTTCTCAAGTGGCACCCAAAACACGGTCGGGCTCGTGGCGGAGTCGAAGTAAAGAACGCGGTCTTTCTGGTCGTCCCCCGCCCACCAGATCGTCCTCGCCACATTCGGCTCACCCGGCGTGGTGATGCCGAGCGGGGCCGAGGCGTTGCGGATCACGCTGAACACCGACGCGATGGCGCGGATGCCGCTGAGATCTTTGGGGATCGCGCCGCTGTAGTAGCTGGCCCGCACGAAGCGGTCGCTCGCCCGGATCGTGCCGGGCAGCATCACGTCGCCGCCGATCTCCCTCCAGTAGGCGTTGAGTGCGAGCTGGTCGTCGAAGGGAGGCGAGTTGGTCATCACCGTGAAGTCGCGGCCATGATGGATCACGAGGCGACCACCGAGGTATTCAAAGATCGCCGAGTCGCCCGAGGGATCGGAGATGGCGAGGTGCGCTACGGCCGGCTCACCGTTGGGCAGGATCGGCGCGATGATCGTAAACGGCTCCTTCCGCAGTTCGGTCACGGCCTCGGCGACGGTGGCGTAGGAATCGAGCACGTACTGCGCCCAGCCACCGATCGAGAGCGTTGGCCGATCGGCGACGGGCGTGCCATAGTCGCTTTCGGCCAGATACAGCAGGTTGGCGACGAGCCCCTTCTCGTTTATGCCGCAGGCGGTCGCCACACCATAAAAACTCACCGCCACCGAACCATGGCGGCTGGTCCAGGTGAGGCTTTTGGGGCCGGCGTGGCCGTGTCGCTGCATGCCTCGGGGAAAGGACCAGATCTCCGAGCCCGGATCTTCCATCCAGTCCATCGAGCGGCCGACGATCACGGTGCCGTCGGCGAAGACATGGAGGCAACGGGTGCAGGCGGCGGCTGGCATGGCCGCCAAGGCGACCGCCGCCACGATCCCGGCCACCATCAGCCGTGACGGGTGACTGCCGGTGACGCGAAGTCGATGCATGGCAGAATCCGTGGGGAAGACCTCGGATGAAGTGGGCGATATAGGACTCGAACCTATGACCCCCAGCTTGTCGAGCTGGTGCTCTAACCAACTGAGCTAATCGCCCGTCGAACGCTCTCGTCAGAGTCTCGCGCGATGGGTGGCCGTAGTCAAGCGATGGCCACCCGGCGAGGGGAAATGCCCTTGCCGGAGCCGCGCCACCGGTCATACTTTCGGATTTTCCCGCATTCTTCGGACCGTACCATGCCCACCGTCCGCCTGCCCGATGGCGTCGTTCGTGACTATGTTCCACCGGCCCGCGTGGCCGATGTTTTGGCCGATCTCGCGTCCGCGGGTCAGGAGACGCCCAAGAAGAAGGATCGGCCGATCGCGGCGCTGCTCGACGGCAAGGCCGTGGGGCTCGACGCACCGCTGCCCGAGGCGGGCGACGTGACGCTCGAACCGCTCCGCGCGGGCGACCCGCGGGCCCTCCCGGTGATGCGGCATTCGGCCGCGCACGTGATGGCGCGGGCCGTGATGCGGCTCTTCAAGGATGTGGAACTGGCCTTTGGCCCCACCGTCGGCGAGGGCTTCTATTACGACATGCGGGCCGAGCGGCCGATCACCGACGAAGACCTGCCGGCGATCGAAGCCGAGATGAAGAAGATCATCAAGGAAGACGAAGCCTTCGAGCGGGTCGAGGTGCCGCGGGAAAAGGCGGTCGAGATCATCCGCGGTCTCAACCAGCCGCTCAAGGCCGAGCACATCGAGACGGGCCTGGCCGAGCATCCCACGCTCTCCTTCTATCGGCAGGGAGAGTTTGTCGATCTCTGCCGCGGGCCGCATGTGCCGAGCCCGGGCTGCATCGGCGCCTTCAAGCTCACCAATATCGCCGGCGCCTACTGGAAGGGCGATGCCAACAACGCGCAGCTTCAGCGGCTCTATGG
>CAYZFV010000147.1:0-3777 GCA_964477765.1 uncultured Candidatus Kuenenia sp. | reverse complement strand
CATGGGTATCGGTGGCAGAGGGAGCGGCAGCACGGGGCGTTGCACCGTGACAGGCGCCACGGGCAGTGAGCGGATTGCCACCGGCGCCGCCGGCGTCCTGACGATCGGCACGAGCGGCGGCATGTCGTCTGCCGGCGCGGCCGCGGTGCCCGGGATGCGGATCGGCACGAGATCGCTGGCCCGCGCCACGCCGATCACACTGAGCGCGAGCGCAAGGGCGATCCAGCGTCGGCTGGCGGCGAGCGGAGGCAACGGTGTTCGTGGATGCGGCACCGCCATCGCCCCCTCCGTGACCCGCGTCTCATGCGCGGACTGTGCACCGCCACCGGGCCGGGCCGCCATCCGTAGCCGCCGCGACGAACCTCGTTTACTGGTTTTCGGCTGGAAGGCCGCGGGTTGTTTGTCGTGATTGACCGATCCCGCAGGCTCAACCGGCGGGCGTCACCCGCTGATTGCCGCGAGGGCCTCAGTGGCAAGCCGGGCCAGACGCGGATCGGCGTCATTCGCGGCCTCAGCGAGAGCCTGTCGGGCCGCTACTGCCGCAGGGCCGATCTTCCCCAGCGCCCACGCCGCCCGTTGCCTCACCGACAGGTCAGCCGATGACGCCAGGCAATCCGTCAACGCCGACACCGCACTCGCCGCATCCTCCCCGGCTCGCCCAAGCAGTGTGGTTGCCCAGTAGGCCACGAGCGGTCGGTTGTCGGCCACGAGACCGATGAGCTGGCCGATTGTCTCCGCGGGCGGCGGCCCGAGATCCTCGAGCGCCGCCACCGCCTGCTCGCGCACCTGATCGTCTGCATCCCCGCAGCTCCGCACGAGCGCCACCGCGGCCGGCGCGGCGTCTTCTCCCATGCGGGCCAGGCGTTCGGCAGCCGCACCGCGCACGCGTGAATCGGCGGAGCCGAGCTGCACGCCCAGGGCATTCGCATCGGGAACGGCGGTATCACTCATCGGTTCGTCTCCTCGCATGGCAAAGGCTCCCTGCCTTATCGGTGAGAAAAACCCGGTCGCGAGAAGAATCCAGGAAGCCCGGCGCGGAAGCGACATGACCGGCCCCGTTCGCCCAGACGGGCTGCGAAACCTGGGAAGTCTGAGCGGATCGATAGCGGATAGGGGTGATGCGGTTGAATGCAGCCGCCATGGTGTGCCGATCGTGAAGTCTCTAGGGTGGCTGAGTCGCGCCGCATGAGGACGACCGCCACGGAGGAGAGTTCGATGGCCAAGAAGAAAACAATGGTCCAGCAGGCCGTGGGACTTGCGGCGCCAATGCTGCCGGCACCCGTGGCGAAGGTGGCGGGCACCCGCTGGGGATCGCGGCTGCTCATCCTGCTGCTGCCGTTTCTCTTCGCCACCGGCGTGCTCACCATCACCTGGAACAACGGCATCCCGACCGTGAACTTCGACCGGGCCCGGGCCTTGATCGTTGGGCAGCAGGTAGGCGAGCGGGTGCAGGAAGGGGCCGTGCGAGTCGCACAGGACGTGCGTGAGCGGCAGGGATTGACCGGCCCACAGACTGCCACCATGCAGCCTGCCGCCGCGCAGCCGGCGAGTTCACAATCTCAGTGGGGCCAGGCCCAGCCGACATCGTGGCAGGGGCAGCCGGCCCCCCAGCAGCCGTGGCAGCCGCAGCAGTCCTTCCAGCAGCCGGCGTCTCCACAGCCGGCATTTCAGCAGCCGGTGTATCAGCAGCAGCCCGCCGCGCCGCAGTGGGGCCCGCCCTCGTATCGCTGAGCCCGGCATCCTCGCTAGGGGCTTCCAGCCTACGATGTCATCATCGTGGCTGCCTCTCCTCCCGTCTGCGTGTGGCTCAAGCGCGACCTCCGCGTGCATGACCACGCCGCGCTCGCCGAGGCCGTGGCCCGCTCCCGCGGCGGGGCCGTGTTCGCCGTCTTCATCTACGAGCCCGAGGTGCTCGCGCAGCCCGAGTGGGATCCGAGCCACACGGAGTTTCAGCAAGAATGCCTCGTCGAGCTCGAGGAGGCCCTCGGTCGGCTCGGCATCCGGCTCATCACCCGACGCGGTGAGGCCATGGCGATGCTCGAGCGACTCCACCGCGAGACGGGCTTCAGACTTCTCGTCGCCCACGAAGAAACCGGCACGGGCGTGACCTACGCCCGCGATCGGCGCGTGCGGCGGTGGGCCCGCGAAGCGGGTGTCGAATTGTTGGAATTGCCGCAGACGGGCGTGGTCCGCCGGCTGGCATCACGAAACGGCTGGAATCGACTCTGGGAAAAAAGGATGGAGGCGCCGCTGGCCCTTGTCTCGCGGAGCACGGGTCACGGCGGACGTGAGACGATCGCCCGGCTCGAAACGGCCGGGATCCTCGGCTGCCGTGAGCTCGGCCAGCCTGCCGACACGAAAGACCGCCAACGCGGTGGCGCACGGGCCGCCGCCGACGTGCTCGAGGATTTTCTGATCCGCCGCGGCCGCCACTACTCCGGCGGAATCTCCAGCCCGCTCTCGGCACCCTCGAGCTGCGCGCGGCTCAGCCCGTATCTCACCTTTGGCGCGATCTCACTCCGGCATGTCTGGCAGTCGAGCGAAGCCCGCCGGCTCGAAGTGGCCGCTGCGCTTCACACTGCGTCGACCCCGCGCGAAACAGGCGAACTCAGAGCCTGGCAGCGGAGCCTGAAGGCGATGCAGTCGCGGCTCCACTGGCACTGCCACTTCATGCAGAAGCTCGAAGACGAGCCGGCGATCGAGTTTCACAACATGCTGCGGGCCGCCGACGGCCTGCGGGAGAATGACATCTCGCACGAGCGGCTCATGGCCTGGCAGACCGGCACCACGGGCTACCCACTCGTCGATGCCTGCATGCGCAGCCTCCTGGCCACGGGCTGGCTGACCTTCCGCATGCGGGCGCTCGTGGTGTCATTCGCGAGCTACTCGCTCTGGCTCCACTGGCGGCCGACGGGCCTCCACTTGGCCCGGCATTTTCTCGACTTCGAACCGGGCATTCACTGGTCACAGCTGCAGATGCAAAGCGGCACCACGGGCATCAACACGCTGCGAATCTACAACCCGACCAAGCAGGCGATCGACCAGGATCCGCGGGGCATCTTCATCCGCCGTTGGCTCCCGGAGCTGGCCGGTGTGCCGCCCGCGTATGCGCACATGCCGTGGACGATGCCTACAGACGTGCAGCAGGCTGCCGGCTGCCTGATCGGCCGCGATCCCCAGCGACGCCTGCCTTTCGGTGACGAGGAGTGAGCGATCCAGCGCTGGCCCAACTCCCGCGGGAAGCATGGCCACGTCCTCGGCTGCGGAACACCCGATGCCGTTGGCTGCGAGGAACGGTGTGGCCGCGAGCAGCCCGCTCCATGTGGTGCCATCGACTCGACACGAAAGCCCGGTCGATGGCAGTGCCGCCCGCGGTCGTTCATACTGGGGGTTCCCGCCGAAACCGTACCTCAGGAACCCCGCCCGGGCAGGCGGGCAGCGCCCTCGATGACGTTCCTCCAACCCTGGGTGCTCGTGGCGTTGCCGCTGGTGGCCTTGCCGCTCATCATTCATCTCATCAACCAGCGGCGGTTCCAGACGGTTCAGTGGGCCGCGATGATGTTCCTGCTCTCGGCCCAGGCGCTCTCGCGGGGCTACTCGCGGCTGCGGCACTGGCTCATCAGGGCGCTGCGGATGGCGGCGGTGGCCGCCGTGATCCTCGCGGTGGGCCGGCCGCGCTCCCGCGGCTGGCTCGCCCTCGCCGGCGGCGGCCGGCCCGACACGGCGATCGTGATCCTCGCCCGCTCACCGAGCATGCAGGCCCGCGACCCGGCCGCC
>CAYZFV010000146.1:0-2941 GCA_964477765.1 uncultured Candidatus Kuenenia sp. | reverse complement strand
CTCGATGACGAGATCATAAAAACAGGCCGGCTTGAGCCGTGGCAGCATGCTCATCTGAGCGCGGCTCTCGATCTGAAACACGCCCACCGTGTCGGCCTGCGAGACCATCTCGTAGACGGCCGGATCTTCGGCCGGCACCGTGGCGAGCGTGAGCCTTGGGCCCCCGACCGACTCGATCAGATCAAACGCCCGGCGGATGCAGGAGAGCATGCCGAGGGCGAGGCAATCGACCTTGAGAATGCCGAGCTCGTCGAGATCGTTTTTGTCCCACTGGATGATCGTGCGGCCATCCATCGCGGCCGGCTGGATCGGCACGAGATCGCAGAGGTCGCCCCGCGTCATCACCATGCCGCCGACATGCTGGCCAAGATGCCGCGGAAAGCCGACAAGCTGGCCGACAAGCGTCACGAGCCTCGTGCCCGTGTCGCCGGCAGAATCAATGCCCGCCTCGGCCAGCCGCGTCGGCAGATCCTCCAGGCCGTCTCCCACATCGAGCGCCGCAGCCAGCGCATCGACCCGATCGAGCGACAGCCCCAACGCCTTGGCCAGATCACGAACGGCCGACCGCAGCCGGTAGGAGATCACCTCGGCAGTCATCGCCGCCCGGGTGCGGCCGTAGGTGTCGTAGATGTATTGGAGCACCTCCTCGCGGCGCTGATGCTCGAAATCGATGTCGATATCGGGGGCCTCCTGCCGCTCCCGGCTCACAAACCGCTCGAAGAGCACGTTCATCCGCGCCGGATCGACCGACGTGATCCCGAGGCAATAGCAGACGGCTGAGTTGGCGGCTGAACCGCGCCCCTGGCAGAGGATGCCGCGCCGGCGGGCAAACCGCACGATATCGAAGACGGTGAGGAAATAGGCCTCGTAGCCGAGCTCGGCGATCAGCGCGAGCTCGTGGCCGATCAGTTCCCCCACCGCCTCGGGAATGCCGGCGGGATACCGCTGCGCCGCCCCCTTCCAGGCCAGATGTGCGAGGTGCTCCCGCGGCGAGTGGCCCGCGGGCACGGCGGCGTCGGGGTATTCATACCGCAGCTCGCCGAGCGAAAAGGTGCACTGCGCCGCAATCTCGGCCGACCGCTCCACCGCCTCGGGTACCATCGCGAACCGCTCGGCGATCCGCCAGCGTTCCTGGAGATGCCGTTCGCCGTTGGCCAGGAGCTGGTCGCGAATCTCCTCGACCGTGCTGCCATGCCGCACCGCCGTGAGGGCATCGAAGAGCGGTAGCCGCGACCGCTCGTGGTAGCGCACGTCTCCTGCCGCCACCAGCGGCACCCGCGTCCGCCGGGCCAGCCGGACAAACCAGTCGAGACGCTGTGTGTCGTCCCCTTCGAGAGCCACTTCGGCCAGGGCATGGAGCCGATCACCAAATACCCACCGCCATTCGAGGAGCTGGTCTACGACCTCCTGCTCGTCGGCCTGGCTGCCAAGAGGTCGGGCCGCCAGCGGCACGCCAGCCACGAGCCCGCCCGCGTGAGCCGCGATGTCGTCGAGCGAAAGCCGACAGCCGCCGGCATCGCCCCGAGCCGCAGCCTGTTCGTAGCCCCGGGTGAGCAGCCGGCAGAGATTGGTATAGCCCGCACGATCGGCCACCCACACCACCAGAGGCGCCGCGTTGACCGGCGCGAGCGTCGCCCCGACGACGAGCTTGAGCCCGGTTTGCTGCGCCGCAGCATGGGCCCGCACGATGCCGGCGAGCGTGGCATGATCGGTGATCGCCAAGGCCTCGTAGCCGAGCGCGTGGGCCGTGGCCACGAGTTCGTCGGGGTGCGATCCGCCGCGATGAAAGGAAAAGTTGGTTGTGCAATGAAGTTCGGCGTAGCGCATCAGGCAAACATCCCATGGAGAAACCAGGCTCCGTCGCGAAGCCGGCGAAACAGCCAATACCTTCCCCCCATCTCCGTCTCGACAACGTAGTAGTCGCGGCGGACACACGGCCCCCGCCACCAGGCCGTTTCGATGCGTTCCGGCCCGTGGGCCCGGGCCACCTGGTGGGTCTCGCAGTTCCAGCGAAACCGCAGCGGTGGCCCGCCGTCGCCGGGCGACAGTCTGCCGCCCGCGACAGGCACGACCGACACGGTCTCCAACGCCACCGGCCTGGGCAGCATCCAGACCGGCCGCCGCCCGGCCGCCGCCAGCCGTGCCGGGGCCAGCCCACGGCCACCGATCCGATCGGCTGCCGACCGATCGCCGCGTCGGCGGGCCGCGGCTGTCGCTGCTGCGGGGTGGCGCACACCGGCCGGCACCGCCACCCAGGCATGCTCCGGCTGAGCATCGGCCACAGGCTGCGGCTCGAAGACGGCGCCGCGGCCGAGCCGGCCAGCCAGCCGATCAAGCAGCATCGCCACCTGGAGCAGCGAGTCGTCGGCTGCTTCGCCGGCGACGCCGCTGAAAAGCACCCGCTGCCGGCAGTCGGCTGCCGCCACGGCAATCACCTCGACGGCAACGCTCTCGATCTCCCGCGGCAGCCGCAGCCGGGCCAGCCGCAATCGCACCAGATCGACCAGATGCCGGGCCGACCCGCTCGGTCGAAACACGCCGATATCGATCACGACCGGCGCCGTGGGCTGCCGCGTGGCATCCCCCGCCCGCCCGGGGTCGATCCGCACCTGCAGGGCGGTGATGCCCTTGCCGTGGGCGGCCACCTCGGCCACGCACCGCCCCACCAGCCGCTCGAGCAGTGGCATCAGCAACGCCTCCCCGCCATCCCGCAGGGAGACAGGCACCTCGAAATCATGGGCCGCATGGGGCAACTCCGCATCAGACGGCGGCTCGAGCGGCTCAGCCCGGGAGCCGGAAAACTCGGCCAGCCGCCGCGCGAGCAGTGGCCCGAACCGTGAGGCCAAGCTCTTCCGGGGCAGGCGGAGCACGTCGCCAATCGACTCGACGCCCACCTCGTCGAGCGCGGCGAGTGTGCGATCGTCGAGCCGCAACGCGGCCG
>CAYZFV010000145.1:0-3607 GCA_964477765.1 uncultured Candidatus Kuenenia sp. | reverse complement strand
CCCGAATGAAAGTCTGCGCTCGTTCACGGCGTGACCACGACCTGGGGGCGGCTCCGCCCCGGCACCCCATAGACGAGCGCCTGCCGCGGCACCGAGACGAGCGCCGCGGAGTTGGCACTCACCTTCGCCGCCGCACCGATGCGCACTCGCGGGCCGACCGTCGCATGGAGCCCGAGAAACACATCCTCTTCCACCACCGCTCCACCACCGAGCGTGGCGTAGGGGGAGAACACGGCGTAGTCGCCGGCCGCTGCGTCGTGCCCCAGCGACGCGTGGTAGTTCACCAGCACACACCGCCCGATTCTCACGGCGTCGCTCACGACCGCCTGCGGGCAGATCACCGAGCCGGGCCCGATCGTCGCGGTGTCGGCGACGACGGCGGTGGGATGCACGAGCGTCAAAAAAACCGCCCCGCGGGCCGCCAGTTGTTCGGCCACCCGCCGCCGCACGAGCGGAATGCCGATCGCCAGCAGAAAGCCGTCCCCCGGCTGCACCGGAAACGTGGCCGGATCGCCGAGGATCGGGAGCGCGGCGGGATGGCCGGCCAGCGCGGTGGAATCAGCCGACAGAAACCCGGCGAGCCGCCCGATCTGGTCGGGCCAGGCGGCTCGTGCCCACTGCACCGCTTCGCGGCCAAAGCCACCGGCGCCCACCACGATCACGCGGCGGCACCACGCGGGGGGCGACCAGCCGCAGGGCATGGTCAGCCGGCTCCTCCATCCACCGCCACCACCTGACCGGTAATCAGCGCGGCCTGCGGACCGATGAGAAATTCGATCGTGCCGGCGACATCGGCGGCCGTCGTGAGGCGGCCCAGCGCCGTGCGGCGGACGATCCGCCGACGAGCTTCGTCGCCGAGGCTGGCCGACAGGTCGCTGGCGAAGAAGCCCGGCGCGACCGCGTTGACGCGAATGCTCCGCGGCCCGAGTTCGCGAGCCAGGCTGCGGGCAAAGCCCTCGAGACCGGCCTTCGTTGCGGCATAGACCGCCAGCCCGGCCGAGCCCCGTGTCGCCACGGCCGACGACACGACCACGATCGAGCGGTCGCGGTGCGAGGTTCCCGACGTCTCGGCCCCGGCCACTGAACCCCCCATCAGGAAGCCGCCAGCGGGAGCTGGCGGGCTGGTAGCGCGAATCGTGTCGACGAGCATCTGACGCACCACCTCACGGACAAGCACGATCGCCCCACGGAGATTGACCGCCAGCACGGCCTCGATGGCCTCATCGCCGGCAGTGGCGAGCATGCCCGGCACCGCGTGGCCGGCATTCACCACACACACGTCGATGCCGTCGAAGTGGTCGGCAGCCATCTCGACAAACTGTCGCACCGCCTGGGAATCAGCAGCATCGACCTCCGCTGCCTGAAGCCGGCTGCCATACCGCGTCTTGAGCTGGTCGAGCGTCTCAGAGCCCGTGCGAGAAAACGTGGCGACGGTCCGACCGCCGGCCAGCAACCGCTCCACGAGCACGAGGCCCAGCCCTCGCGACCCGCCGGAAACGAGGGCGGCTCCGGCCATCAGCGGGCGATGCGCCTCCGAGGCACCTTGCCCGCAGCCGTCGTGGCGATCGCCTTCACGATATCGAGCACCCGCGGCACGGCGGCGGGATCGAGTTTTTCACGACAGGCCGCGAGCGCGGCCGCCCGCACGCTCTCGGGCGTCGCCCCGGCCGGCGGCGGATCGGTGAGCACGATCTCGGCGGCCACCAATTCACCGGTGACGGCGCTGGGCAGGCCATGAACCCGTGCCTCTGCGACGCCGGCCACTCCGCGCAGAATCTCCTCCACCCGTGCCGGCAGGATCTTTGTGCCGCCGACCACGATCACGTCGCTGCGGCGGCCGGTGAATTCGTAGCGGTCGCCCACCCGTTCGATGAGGTCGCCCGTGCCCACCTCGGCCGAATCCCGCGACAGCTGCACGAGGAGTTCACCGTCGCGTCGCATCGCCAGCCGGCCGCCACTCGGCAGGGCCCGCCCCAGCCAGCTGGCCGGAAACCCGGGGCGGCCGTCGGTGACGCGAAACACCTCGCCCAGTTCGGTCGTCGCATAGACGTGCGAAATCTTGGCGGCTGGAAACACCTCCCGCGCCTGCGTCAACAGCGCCGCATCGGCCGCCTCTCCGCCGAGCGTGATGCGATCGACCTTCGCCGTGGCCAGCAGGCTCCGATCTCCCGCCGTGAGCAGCCGTCGCAGGAGCGTGGGCGTGCCGGGCAGAATGGAGACGCCCTCCTCGACGATCGCCCTCAGCACGGTATCGGGATCCCGCGATGCCGGCGCCACCAGCCGGCCTCCGGTCAACGCCGACTGCAGCCACACCTGCATCCCGGCCCAGCGGGTGGCGTCGTAGACGAGAAGCCAGCCGAGGCCGTGCCACTGCTCGGCCAGGCGGGCTGCCGCGAGGAGCGATTCCCACGAGTGATCGACCAGCCGCGGCGGGCCACTGGTGCCGGACGTCGCCACGATCACATTCGGAGGCACCGGCTCAAACTCGCTGCGGAGCCGCAACGCTTCGGCCGGCGGCAAGGTGAGCGTGTCGTCGATCGCCACCCAGTCGCGGAGTTCCCCGACGAGGTCGCGGGCATCGTCGGCCAGAAAGGCCACCGGTACATGCTGCCGCCCACAGGCGGCGGCGATCGCCAGCAATGACTCGACCCGCGCTCCCCGCGCCACGATGCCGACGGGCCGCCGCTCATCGAGCGACTCTTCCAGGCGGGCGACCATGGATGACAGCGTGGCGTAATCGATCATCCGGCGGCGCTCGCTCCCGGCGTCGGCGACGATGGCTGTACGGTCAGGAAACTGGCGGGCCACTTCGGTGATGGCGAAGGCCAGCCGGTCTTCGACGGGAGCGTCGGCGAGGTTCGGGGGCAGCGCAGCCGCGGCAGTCATGGAGCATCCTTGCGAGAGAAGAGGGACGGGGAAGAAACCTGGGAATAGAGCGTGCGGAGATCGGCGACGGTTCGCACCGCGGGCAGCACTCGCGCATCACGGAAGGGATCGATGCCGAGCGAGCGTTCGAGAAGCACGACCGTTTGGGCGAGGTCGAGCGAATCGAATCCGAGGTCGGCATGGAGCAGCGATTCGGCACCGAGAGCCTCCACCTCGCGGCCTGTGTCGCGAAGCACCGTACGAATGGCGGTGTCGATCTCTGCGGCGATCACGGTGTCGGAATCAGACGCAAACTCATGCATGGTGGCGTGATGGGGAGCCGCCATGCCCTGTCCGGAAACAGACTGTACCACGATTTGACGCACCGTGGCCGCCAGAATCCACAGATCGGCCAAGGGGGCCCACCATTTTTCGAGCATTTCCACATAGCGGACGTCGAGTTCCAGCCGGTCGGGCCAGCCGAGGGCGTTGCGGCCCCGCACCTGGGCCAGGCCGCTCATGCCGGGCCGAACCTCGAGCCGACGGGCCTGCCGCGGGGAATACCGGGCGACATACCGGAGGGGGAGCGGCCGCGGCCCGATCAGGCTCATGTCGCCCCCCACCACGGTCACCAGCTGGGGCAGTTCATCGAGGCTCAGCCGCCGCAGGAGCCGGCAAAACCGGCCCAGCCGCTCGGCATCGGGGAGCGGCCGACCCGCCGCATCGACGGCCATCGTCATCG
>CAYZFV010000144.1:0-5084 GCA_964477765.1 uncultured Candidatus Kuenenia sp. | reverse complement strand
GTTCGTGCCGGCGATCACGATGAGCGTGTGGGCCGACGAGCGGCGGCAGGGCACCGACGAGTTGCTGCTCACGATCCCGGCGAGTGACTGGGAGGTGGTGTTCGGCAAGTACCTGGCGGCGGTCGGCATCTATACGGTTGCGCTGTTGTTTTCCTGCGTCTGCAACCTCGTGATCCTGCTTCGCTGGGGCACTCCCGACGGCGGTCTGTTTCTCTCCAACTACCTCGGCTACTGGTTCACCGGGTTGGCGATGCTGTCCATCGGAATGGTGGCCAGTTTTCTCACGAGCAACCTCACGGTGGCTTTCATTCTCGGCCTCCTCTTCAATGCTCCCCTCGCCGTGGCTGACCAGGCCAGCACCGTGATGGGGCCGCGGCTCGCCGAGCGGGTGCGGGGCTGGAGCCTGGCCGAACACTTTTCCGATTTCGGCCGGGGCGTGGTCAGCCTGTCGAGCATCGCCTACTTCCTCGGGATCGCGGCGATCTGTCTCTATATCGCGATGGTGCTGATCGGCCGGCGGCATTGGACCGGCCGCCGTGACGGAAACCAGATGGGGGTGCATTATCTGGTGCGGACGCTCGGCGTGGCCGCGGCGGCGATGGGGGCGGTGCTGCTGTTTCGGGGAATGGATGTTCGCGCCGACCTTTCGGCCGAGCGAATCAGTTCGCTCGCCCCCGACACCCGCCAGCTGCTGGCCACGCTCGACACGCCGCGGCCGATCGACATCACCGCCTACGTGAGTCCGACAGTGCCGGAAGACTACGCCCAGACCCGGCTCACCCTGCTCAACATGCTGCGGCAGTTTCAACGGCTGGGCCGGGGCAAGGTGCGGGTCGATGTGATCGACACCGAGCCCAAGACCGAGGCCGCCTCACTGGCGAGCCAGCAGTTTGGCATCGAGCCGGTGACCGTGCTCTCGCGGGTCCGGGGTGCGTATCGCGAGGAGGAGATCTTCTTGGGCTGCGCGATCCAGTGTGGCCTGGAGAAGGTGGTGGTGCCGTTTTTCGACAAGGGCACGCCTGTCGAATATGAGTTGATCCGTTCGATCGCGACGGCCGCCCAGCAGAAGCGGAAGCGGCTCGGTGTGCTCACGACCGACGCCAATCTCTTCGGTGGCTTCGACATGGCGACCGGCCAGCAGCAGCCGCGGCAGGCGGTGCTCGAAGAGTTGGAAAAGCAGTATGACGTGGTGCAGGTCGATGCCTCGGCGCCGATCACCGAGACCTACGACGTGCTCCTGGCGGTGCAGCCCTCGTCGTTGGGGCCGGAGCAGATGGGGCATTTCGTGGCCGCCGTGCAGGCCGGCCAGCCGACGGCGATCTTCGAGGACCCGCTGCCGGTCTTGATGATGGGGGTGCCCGGCACGTCGCAGCCGCGGCGGAGCCCGATGGGGCCGATGGCGATGTTTGGCCAGCAGGGGCAGCCGAAGGGCGATCTGAATCAGCTCTGGCAGGCGCTCGGCGTGAAGCTGGCCTCGGGCGGCCGGCCGGCGATGGGCCAGATCGGATCCGATCCGTTCGTGATCTGGCAGGACTACAACCCGCACGTGAAGCTGGAACTGCCGAGTGAATTCGTCTTCATCGACGCCAACCTCAGCGAGGTGGAAAAGGGCAAGTCGGTGGCCGGCTTCAACGAATCGCAGCCGATCACGGCCGGGTTGCAGGAGGTCCTCTTCCCGTTCCCGGGCGGGCTCGCCAAAGACGACGCCGCCAATATCGAGTGGGCGCCCCTCGTGCAGACGGGCACCCGGTCGGGCACGATCGAAGTCAACCAGATCATGGCCAATCCCGGCGACATGCGGGCGCTCCGCAACTTCGAGCAGCCCGGCAAGCAGGCGATGGTGCTCGCAGCCTTGATCGAGCGGCAGCCGGCGGCTCAGGGCGGGGAGCAGGCCGGTGCCGAAACCGCGGCGGCCAAGCCGATCCGGGCGGTCGTGGTGACCGATATCGACCTCATGGATGGCCGGATCTTCGGCTTGCGGAATCGCCCCGACGAGGTCTTCGGTCTCGACTTCGACAACGTCACCTTCGTGCTCAACATTCTCGACCATCTCGCCGGTGACGAGCGGTTTCTCGAGATTCGCAAGCGGAAGCCGAAGCATCGCACGCTGGAGCGGATCGAAGACACCGTGGCCGAGTCGCGGGAGCAGGCCGATCTGCAGCGGGCGGCCTATCTCGCGGAATTCGACAAGGCCGAGCGGGATGCCAACGCCGAGATGCAGAAAGAAATCGGTGAATTCGAGCAGAAAATCAAGGACATGGAGGCCCAGGGAGACGCCGATCCCCAGGCGGCGATGCAGGCCGTCCAGCAGCTGGCCAGCCGTCAGCGGCTCGCCCAGCGTCGGCTCGATACCAAGATCGAACAGCTGAAGCGGAAGCGGGATGCCGAGGTCGATGCCGTGGAGCGGAAGCTGGAAAGCAAGATTCGCCAGGAGCAGGACCGGCAGAAATGGCTGGCGGTGCTGCTGCCGCCGATTCCGCCGCTGGTCGTCGCCTTCATGGTGTTTTTCCGTCGCCGGGCCAAGGAGCGGGAAGGCGTGGCGAAGACGCGGCTGCGCTGATCGGCGGCGGACCAAACCAGACCCTTTTGGAGAGTGTTGCGATGGACGAGCACAGTGCCACCGACCCCATGTCGCCCGTGATGCGAAAGACGGCTGTCTTCGTGCTGGCGGGGATCGGCATGCTGCTGCTGGGGGCGATTGCCCAGCCGCGGTTCAAGAGCCGCGACGTGCAGCCCGAAGCCGAGCGGCTGCTGTTCCCCGAGTTTTCCGATGCGGGCAAGGCGGCGAGTCTCGAGATCCTCACCTACGACGATGAGTTGGCGACGCTGCAGCCCTTCAAAGTGGTGAAGACGGGGGGCGTGTGGGTGCTTCCTTCCCAGCAAAACTATCCGGCCGATGCGAAAGACCAGCTCGCGGTGGCGGCCACGGAACTGATCGACCGGCCGATTCTCGAGCTGGTGAGCACCTCTCCGGGCGATCATGAGACCTACGGCGTGATCGAACCCGATGCCGACAAGATCAAGCCCGGCATGACGGGTGTCGGCCAACTGGTGGAAATCCGCGATGCGGCCGGCACGAAGCTCGCTCGGCTGGTCATCGGCAAGGAAGACAAGCGGCCGGCCAATGCAGAAGGCGGGCGGTCGCTGCGGTTTGTCCGCAAGGCAGGGCAGGATCCCGTCTATCGGGTGGAACTCGACACGTCGAAATTCTCCAGTCGGTTTGGCGACTGGATTGAAAAAGATCTGCTGCGGCTTTCGCCCTGGGATGTTCGGCAGGTGGTTCTCGACGACTACACCCTCGGGGCCGTGGAGTCGAACGGCCGGCTGATGGTCGAACAGCAGCGGAAGAGCCGGATTGAACTGGCCTACGACGACAAGGATGGAAAGTGGTCGCTCGACAAACTGGAGGTGTTTGGCGACGACAAAAAGGCGAAAGAGGAGACGCTCGCCGACACCGAGGAACTCGCTTCGGCCAAGCTCACCGACCTGCGGAATGCGCTGGGCGATCTCAAGATCATCGACGTGGCCCGCAAGCCGTCGGGTCTGAGTGCCGAATTGAAGGCGGCCGAGCAGTTCACCGGTGATCGGGAGGCGGTGGCCTCGATGCAGCAGCGGGGCTTCCTGCCGCTGCCAAGCGGTGAGATCCTGTCTACCGACGGCCAGACGATCGTGGGGATGAAGGATGGTGTGGAGTATGTGCTGCGATTTGGCGCGCCGACGACGGCCGTCGAAGGGCAGTCGGATGTCGGCAAGAAGGCCGATTCGAGTGGCGATGGCGGCGAGACCAGCGGTCGCTACCTGCTGGTGATGGCCCGCTCCAACGACGCCCTGATTCCCAAGCCCGAACTCGAGCCGGTGCCCGAACTGCCGCAGGCGAGTGAGGCCGCCGACAAGCCTGCCGAGACCAAGGAAACCGAATCGGACTCCGCCAAGGATACGGCCGCGGATGACAAGCCGGCTGTCAAGAATTCTGCCGCCACAGACGACGCCAAGACTGGGGATGGCGGCAAGGAAGATACCGCGGCCGAGGCCTTGAAGAAGGCCGACGAGGAAGAGGCCAAGGCGCAGGCGGCCGTCGAGGAGCGGCGGCGGGTGGAGCGGGAAAACCGTCGCAAGCAGGAAGAGTATGAGGGCAAGGTGGAGGCTGCGCAGAAGCGGGTTCGCGAACTCAACGCCCGGTTCGCCGATTGGTATTACGTGGTTTCCGACGCGGAATGTGCGAAGATCCGCCTCGATCGGGACGCGGTCATCCAGACCAAGCCGACCGACGACAGCAAGTGATCGCGGCGGAGCCCCATGTCTGAAATCCTCACGTCACCGCGCCCTTCCCGCTTCGGTCGGGCCGTGGGATTTCGGCTGGCGGGCATCGGCAGCCATGTGCCGGCACCGGTCGTGACCAATCCCGATCTGGCCCACCTCGGCTGCGATCCGCAGTGGATCGTGGAGCGGTCGGGGATCCGCGAGCGACGGCATGCTCCGCCGGAGATCGCCACGAGCGACCTGGCCACGGCGGCGGCCCGCCACGCCATCGCCGGAGCCGGCATCGATCCGGCCGCCGTCGATCTGCTCGTGCTGGGCACGTTCACGCCCGACATGTGCATCCCCTCCACGGCCTGCATCGTGCAGGAGGCGCTCGGGCTCGACGCCCCGGCCATGGATGTCACGGCGGCATGCGCCGGCTTCGCCTACGCCCTGGTGACGGCCGCGCAATTCCTCGCCGCGGGCACCAGCCGCCGCGTACTCGTGATCGGCGCCGACACCAACTCCCGTGTGGTCGACCCGACCGACATCAAGACGTGGCCGCTCTTCGGTGATGGGGCCGGCGCCGTGGTTCTGGAAGCAAGTGACTCGTCCGAGCAGGGGCTTCTGGCCACCGCCCTCGGCTCCGATGGGCGCGGAGCCGGCCTCTTGGCGTGCCCGATGAGTGGTTCCCGCCAGCCGATCTCGGCCGAGGGCGTGGCCCGTCGCGAACAGTTCATGCAGATGGACGGCCGCGCGGTCTTCAAATGGGCGATTCGGCTCGTCGAGGAGAATGTCCGCCAGGTCATCGAACATGCCGGCCTTCCGCTGGAGGCGATCGATCT
>CAYZFV010000143.1:0-3507 GCA_964477765.1 uncultured Candidatus Kuenenia sp. | reverse complement strand
CACCGGCTGCGGAACCCGGAGCACGAGGTCTCGATCGCCCTGGTCGGCAAATACGCCGAGCACCGCGACGCCTACAAGAGCATCTACGAGGCCCTCGATCATGGCGGCATCGCCCACAAGACGCAGGTGCGGGTGCAGCCGATCAAGAGCGAAGACATCGAGCGGGAAGGAGCCGGGCGACTGCTGGCCGGCTTCGACGGGCTGATCGTGCCGGGTGGCTTCGGCGAGCGGGGCATCGAGGGGAAGGTGGAGGCGATCTCGTTCGCCCGCGAGCGGGGCCTGCCGTTTTTGGGCATCTGCCTCGGCATGCAGTGCGCCGTGATCGACGTGGCGCGAAGCCTCGCCGGCATGGAGGGGGCCCACTCCACCGAGTTCGCCAAAGACACCCCCTTCCCGGTCATCGCCCTGATGGAAGAGCAGCATGGGGTGGTCGAGAAGGGGGGCACGATGCGGCTGGGAGCGCAGCCCTGCGTGCTTGCCGAAGGCACGAGGGCCGCCGCCGCCTACGGGGCCGACTCGATCTCGGAGCGGCATCGCCACCGCTATGAATTCAATCCCCGGTTTCGCGAGCGACTCGAAGAGGCGGGCCTCGTGATCGCCGGCACGAGCCCCGACGGCACGCTCGTCGAGATCGTGGAACTGGCCGACCATCCCTGGTTTGTGGCGGTGCAGTTTCATCCCGAGTTCAAGAGCAAGCCGACCGCGGCCCATCCACTCTTTGCCGGCCTCGTGGCGGCGGCCGTGGAGCGGCATGCCGGCAGCGCGTGGGTGACCGAAGCTTGAGGCTCGCGATTCTCCAAGACATACCTCCGAGACATACCCAGAACACCCCGAGGAGCGACACCGTGGCAGACGACGACAATGACGACGACAATGACGGCGACGAGATGGTGGCCGAGGGTGATGCCGGCATGCGTCCGCCCCCACCCTCGTTCGACTTTCTCGTGCAGACGATTTTCACCCAGGCCCTGATGGCCTTGGGCCGCGTGCCCAACCCGATCACGCAGAAGACGCACAAAAACCTCGACACCGCCAAGCACTTCATCGACACGCTCGCCATGCTGGAGACGAAAACGGCGGGCAACCTCACCCCCGAGGAAGGCAAACTGCTGGAGGAAATCCAGCATCAACTCCGGATGATGTGGGTGGAGGCCAAGGCATGAGCGACCGGCCTCCGGCGACCCTTCTCGACGGCCGGGCGCTGGCGGCGCGGATCGAAGCGAATCTCGCCGACGAGGTGCGAACCTTCACCGACATGTTCAAGCGGCCGCCACGGCTGGTGGTGGTGCTCGTGGGCGACATGGCGCCCAGCGCCTCCTATGTGAAGAGCAAGGCCGCCGCCGCGGCCCGGGTGGGGATCGATGCGGAGGTGATCCGGGTGCCGGCCACGGCCGACACGCAGGCGCTCGTGGCGCTCGTGAAGTCACTCGCCCGGGAGGAGCAGGGGCCGGCCGACGGGATTTTGGTGCAGTTGCCGCTCCCGGCCCATGTCGACACGGTGGCCGTGCTCGATGCCGTGCCTCCGGATCGCGACGTCGACGGCTTTCATCCCGAAAACGCCGGGCTCCTTTCGCAGGGCCGGGCCCGCTTCATTCCCTGCACGGCTGCGGGCGTGCAACGGATGCTGCTCGATGCCGGGATCGAGACGGCCGGCAAGCATGCCGTGATCATCGGCCGCAGCGACATCGTGGGCAAGCCGCTGGCGCTCCTGCTGGCAGCCAAGGGACCGGGGGGCGACGCCACCGTAACCATCTGCCACAGCCGTTCGGCCGACATGCCGTCGATCACGCGGCAGGCCGACATTCTCGTGGCGGCGGTGGGCCGCCCCGGGCTTGTCACCGCCGACATGGTGAAGCCCGGAGCGGCGGTGATCGACGTGGGGATCAATCGCATCACCGCCCCCGATGGCACGAGCCGGCTGGTGGGCGACGTCGATTTCGACAGCGTCCGCGGCCTGGCCGGCTCCATCACGCCCGTGCCCGGCGGCGTCGGCCCGTTGACCGTGGCGATGCTGCTGGCCAATACCGCTTTGGCCGCCGAATTGCGGTCACGCGGCGGCTGAAAACAGGGTTGTTTGCCGTCCCGGCCGTCCCTATCCTCCCACCCTTCCTGAGAGGACCGACGGGCTCATGCACTATTTTCTCCGTGCGCTTCGTGATGCTGCCAAGAGTTGGCCGCTGCTACTGGCGGCGTTTCTCTGTTCGGCCGGCGTGGCCGCCCTCTGGGGTGCCAACATCGCCGCCCTTTTTCCGATCATCGAGGTGACGCTCAACGGCGAGTCGCTCCAGACCTGGAACACGCGGCGGATCACCGACACCGACGCGAAGATCGAAGCCTTCCGCGGCGAGATCGACACGCTGCAGACACGGCTCGATACCGAAGACCTCCCTGCCGACGCGGCCGCGGCCGCCCGCAACCGGATCGACACGCTGGAAATGGAAAGCACCCGCGAGCAGGCGGTGCTCTTTTCCGCGAAGAAACTCGATCCCTGGCTCCAGTATCTGCCTCGCGATGCCTTTGAGACGGTGCTCGTGGTCGTCGCCTTCGTGGTGGTGAGCACGTTTTTGAAACACGTCTTCCTGATGGTGAGCACCCTGCTGGTGAGTTGGGTGGCGATGAATATCAGCCGCAACCTGCGGCTGCAGGTATTCGACAAGGTGCTCGAACTCGACCGGGCGCAGTTCATGAAGCACGGCTCTGCCGGCTTCATGGCCCAGGTGACCCACACCACCGACATGCTCGCCAGCGGCATCACGACGGTCTATGGCGGGGCGATCACCGAACCGCTCAAGATCGCGGCCTGCCTCGGCGGCGCCTTCTGCATCTCATGGCAGTTGACGCTCGCCTGCCTCACGATGGCGCCGGTCGTCGGCTTCCTGATGGTCTGGCTCAATCGCCACATCCGCGGCATCTCCAGCAGCATCCTCAACCAGTCGAAGGGCTTCCACCACGTGCTGCTCGAGGCCTTCAACAACGTGCTCACGGTGCAGGCCTACACGATGGAGGATTTCGAACGGCAGCGGTTTCGCGACTGCACCGGCGACATGATGAAGGTGGGGATGCGACACACCTTCTTCCATGCCCTCGCCAATCCGATCACCGAAATCCTCGGCATCGGGATGGTGGCCACCTCGATCGCCGTGGGCGCCTGGCTCGTGATCAACCAGGAAACCCAGATCTTCGGGATCACGATGACCGAGCGGCCGATGACGGTGCCGGGCATCATGGTGTTTTTCGGCATGCTGATCGGGGCGAGCGACCCGGTGCGAAAACTGTCGGGCGTGATCACCGGCGTGAATGTGGGCATCATCGGGGCCTCGGCCCTCTACCCGCTCCTCGACACCCCCTCGAAGCTCGCCGAGCCGGCCGAGCCCAAGAGGCTCCCCTCGCCCCATCGGCAGATTCGCCTGGAGAACGTGCCGTGCAGCTACGACGGCACCGCCACGGTGCTCAGGTATGTAATCCTCTCGATCCGCTTCGGCGAACGGGTGGCGATCGTGGGCCCCA
>CAYZFV010000142.1:0-5344 GCA_964477765.1 uncultured Candidatus Kuenenia sp. | reverse complement strand
CGTGTCGCTGCCGTTTCAGCCGCCCGAACGCCTCGATGAAACGCTCGCCGCCGCCGACGTGCATGTGGTGAGCATGGGAAACGACGTGGTCGGGATCGTGCATCCCTGCAAGATCTACGGCGCGCTCGCCGTCGGCCGGCCGGTGCTCTTCTTCGGGCCGGCCGACTCACCGCCGGGGGAATTGCTGGCGACCATCGGCGCGGGCCGCTGTGTGGAGCATGGCGACGTGGCGGGGGCGGTGGCGGCGATCACCGGCCTGCGATCGCTCACCCCGGAAACGCGAGCGGCGATGGGACAGGCTGCCGCCCGTGCCATCGCCACCCGGTTTGGGGCATGCGAGTTGTGCCGCGACGTCTGCGAAGTGATCGAGACGTCGCGGAGTGTGAACTGAGAATCAATACGCCGGGATAACTTCACCCTCGGCTCGGGTGCTGAGGGCACCGAAAATCTCGTCACCTACCGAGTTTTGCAGGAACTCCACATGGCCATCAGCAAATAGCACATTGATGCCGTTTGGGTGGCCGCTTGTAAAGTCGCCTTCATGGTCTCCGTTGATGTGCTCGCCGACGCCGACAACCCGCTCCATCGCTTCATCGGCACCTTCGACCATACCGATCCAAAGACTGCCAATCGAACGTGAGTCACGTTCGGCCACCATGATGGTCTTGCTCAAGCCGTCGGTCACATTGCGAAAAAAAACACGGCTATTGGCGAAGAAAATGCCGTCTCCGGTGAAAGGTGTGGCATGTTCTTCTTCCTCCTCTTCTTCCTCCTCTTCTGCATGGGCATGTTCAACAAAATGATGCTTTCCGAACATTCCGGGATAGTTTGAACGGGAAAAGTCGACCCCCCCAAGATCCACAAGAGGATTGGTGCCAAATGCATCCGATGGACACAGGAAACTGCGAATAACAGCGGATGTGGTCGAGGGATGGGCATCCGCTATGGCCTGGCCAGCCTGCATGTGGGTCGCGATCGTTGTCCCGACGGCGGCTTCCTCGATCTGAGGCAGAATTTGGGCGGCCCAGCCCCAGCCACGTCCTTCATCTGCATGGTCGTCCTCGCAGAGCCACCCCGCCGGAAACCGCTCCTTGGTGCCGTGGGCATAGTTGTGGATCGCCAGGCCGATCTGCTTGAGATTGTTGGTGCAGGAGCTGCGGCGGGCGGCTTCGCGGGCTGATTGGACGGCGGGGAGGAGGAGGCCGATCAGTACCCCGATGATGGCAATGACGACCAAGAGTTCGACGAGGGTAAACGCATGACGTGAGCGGGCGTGCATGGCGGGTTTCTCCGGGCGATGAAAGAGGTACAACAGATGGAAATGACAGCCGACAGGCACCGTATCACACCCCAAAGTCTTTTGCAACAAATTTGCAAAAACTTTTGAGGTGCCCGTTTTCCGGCCGTTTTATGATGATTCTCCCATGCCATTCTCCCGCCTCACCGTGCTGATCGCCGACGATTCGGCTCTCTACCGCCAGATGCTGCAGAACGTGCTGCAGCGGATTCCCAACGTGGACATCGTGGGCACGGCCGTGGATGGGGTCGATGCCGTGGCCCGGGCGCTCGAGTTGCGGCCCGACGTGATCACCCTCGACATCCAGATGCCCAGGCTCGATGGCCTCGGCGTGCTCCGCGAACTGCGGGCCCGCGGCAGCCGCACGAAGGCGATCATGGTGAGCGGCCTCACTCTCGACGGCGCACCGGCTACCGTCGAGGCGTTGATGGAAGGCGCGTTCGATGTGATCGCCAAGCCGGTCGGGGTCGATCCGCATATCGCGCGGGCGAGTATCCACGAGGCCCTGATCGAGAAACTCTCTGCCGTCGTCGATGGCGGCGCCGCACTGGCCAACGCCGCCGGCGCGGCAATAGCCCGCTCGATCGTGGCGCACCGCGCTGGACCGGCGATCGAGGCGATCGCCATCGGCACCTCGACCGGTGGGCCGCGGGCGCTGCGGAGCGTGATCCCGGTTCTTCCCGCCGAACTGCCGGTGCCGGTGATGGTCGTGCAGCACATGCCGGCCGGATTTACCGCATCGCTGGCAACTCGGCTCAACGAGATCTCACCGCTGCATGTTCGCGAGGCGGCGCATGGCGATCTGGTCGAGGTGGGGCATGTCTTTGTGGCCGCCGGCGCGTGGCATCTGACCGTCGAGCGACACCCGGCCGGCATGCGGTGTGTCCTCGATGCAGGGCCCGTGCGGCATGGGTGTCGGCCGTCGTTTGATTCGCTGCTCGAAACGATGGTGGCGATCTACGGTGGAAAAATACTCGCGGTGGTGATGACCGGCATGGGGCAGGATGGCCTGGCGGGATGTCGGGCGGTGAAGGAGGCCGGGGGCACGGTGATCACCCAGGCGGCAGAAGGGTGTGCTGTCTACGGGATGCCGAAGGTGGTGGCGGAAGCGGGGCTGGCGGACGCTGTGCTTCCCGTCGAGGGGATTGCGGAAGCGATCACGGCCACGGTCGGCGGGCGGCGGGGCTGAGTGCTGCAGCGAGCTCTCTGCACGATGTCGCCGGCGTTCGGAGTGACAGCTTGGGAAAGCTGTCCTCCAACCGCATGGGCGGCGGCTACGGACGCCCCCGCGGGCGTAAACCTAGAACGGGCTGTCCCCAAACGGCGAGTCGGTGGGGTTGGGAGCCGGCTTGTCGGGGCCCGGTGCTGCGGGACCGCCGTCGGCAGGTTGCTGAGGGGCGTCGGCCGGTGTGGCAAGACCGGCCCGTTTCTTGGCGCCGGCCGGATCGAGGTCGTCGAGGCCCTTCAGCAACACATACCCGTAGGGTTCCGCATCAAGCGTCTCGCCGATTTCCTTGAGCAGCACCGCAAGCCGCTCGGCGGCGTCGGCGTCTTGGTCGAGCAGCGCCGCGAGCCCGCCCTTCTTCGTATCAGGGAGGATTGCATCGCCAAGGGTGTAGAGCCGCCACGCAGCCCGATGGCAGACAGCCATGCTCAGGCCGTCTTCGGCGGCCTGCTCGCCATCGATCCCCATCATGCCAGGCCCAATGCCTGGCATGGGGCCTCGCATCGGTCCCCGAGGTCCGCCCCCGGCCCCCGCGCCGGCCTTGAAGGACTGCAATTCGGTCAGCCGCCTGCCTTCCCGACGATCGGCATCGAGTGCCGCAATCGCCACGTTGCGAATGGACGCGACCACAGCCGGAGCGTTCACCCCCGATTCAGCGCCGACCGTTCTCCCCAGGGCCGCCGCTGCCCGCACACGAACATCAACCGGCCATGATGCATCGTCGATCACGGCCACGAGCCGGGAGGCGATTTCGGGCGAAAGCGGGTTCATCACCTGGGGAAGCATTCCTACGCCCCGCGCCACCAGCCACGATGCCGCGGGCGAGTGTCGGGCCGCGGGGTCTTCGGGGTCGGCTGCCGGCCGCGGCAGAAGGTCGGGCAGCGTCGCCGCTACGGCGGCACGAACGGCCGCTCCCTGATCGGCAGTCATGCGGGGCATGCCGGCCAGATGATTGTTGATCCCGGCGATCGCCGCGATGCGCACGGCGGGATCGAGATCCGGATCACGGGCCGCCGCCGCCAGGGTTTCCAGCGCGGGCTGCCAGGGAATTCGTCCCTTGTCGGTCATCTCACCGATGAACATCATCGCGTTGACCCGTTGCAGCAGGTCGGCCTGCGGGTCGCGGGCGATCCCGGCAAGGCGATCGCGGATGAAGGAACCGGCCTCGGTAAACGCGGCTTCATTGCCGATGGCCAGCAGGAGCCGATCACGGATCTTTTTCCGCACGTCGTCGAGCGTCGGAAGATTCTCGGCCTTCTCGAACTGCGGCAGGATCACGCTCGTGACAAAGTCGCGAGCCGCCTCGTTGAACGCGCCGTCACTCTTGAGCCCGGCCACCACCTCCTTGAACTGCGGCGACAGTTCCACATCCTTCCACGTGGCAAACCCGTCGGCGGGAGGCTGCGCGAAGGCGGGCAGACAGGCCCCCGGGCCACCGACGGAGACCAACGCGACGAGGAGCAGGGCGGCTTTCACCCATCCGCGCCGGCCGGAGGTGCCAGGCAACAACTGCGGGTGGAACATCATTGGAATCCAGGGAACATCTGCTCGGGAGCCCCGTCGGGGCCCATCAGGTTGGCGGGAAGTCCTCGCAGCTCGGCCGGCAGCGTGTCGGCATAGAGGCGATACCGCTCCTCGGAACTGATCGGGCTCGCCCACCGGAGCTGCCCATCGTCGCCAAGCACGAGCAGTTCAAACGGTTCTGCCGGAGCCGACTTTTTTCCCCGCCGTCCGGCGGCCGGTCGGCCGGTGGCCTGCGGTGAGACCTGCTGCCCCATGAAATCGACAAGCATCCCCACGGGCACCGGTTCCGTGGCGGGCTCTTGCCTGCCCCGACCGGGACGGTTTCGGCCACGGTCGTCGTCATCTTCTTGTTCGATCTTCCGCTGCACCGAGACGATGCCGCCGGGCACGGCGGTCACGCTATGGAGGGCAAAGTTGCCGGTTTTTTCATGCGGCCAGAGTACGAGCACCTCGGCAGAGTCGCGTTTGGGTTCGAAAGGCGGCACCCGCGCGAGCACGCCCATCGCCACAGGAACAGCGACTGCCGCCGTCTCGTTACTTGGGGGCGATGCCAGTTTCTTGGCCTCGGCCAGATCGGCCTGGGCGAGATGCTGGGGCGGCACCTGATAATTCGGGTTCCAGACCGAGAGCCGGACGCGATAGCGGTAGGATCGGCCCGACTTCACCGCCGTGTCGACAAAGCGGAACAGTTTGTAATCCACGCTGATTCCCTCCTCAAATCCACTCAGCGGGTCAAAAAGGGGCTCCACGCCGAGGTCATTGCCGCCGAAAGGATTCCCAAATCCAGGGGGGCCCTGGCCACCGCCAAACGGGTTCATCGCCGGGCCAATCGGCCGCATCGGATCGAGGCCCCCGGCCACGGCCAGCGCCTCCTGCTCTGCCAGCCGCCGCTGCCACTCTGCGAGAGCCCAGGGATGGATCGCCTCCGGGCCCCACGACTCCATCGCGAGTTGGGGGAGCGGCCAGGCATAGGACAGATCGCCCAAGCCGGGTTGTTCCTCAGGGGAAAGGAAAAATTCCGCGGGCAGGGAATCGGCCTGGATGCCAGCCCACTGTTTCTGATTGGCCAGCGATACCGCCCGCGGGTTGATTCGCTCCCATTTTTCAGACGGCCCGTTGGTGACGTCGGCCCGTTCGATCAGAAAATCCGACCACAGCGGAACATCCCGCTGCGGATCACGGAAACTCGCGTTTTCGAATCGTTCGAGATAATCGGTCGACTGCTTCGCATAGGGAATCAGCCCGGTCACGATCACGTAGGGGGCGATCCGGGCCGGCGGCACGTTTTCTGCCGGGTC